>JACQEQ010000266.1 GCA_016200445.1 Gammaproteobacteria bacterium
AGTGCACGTTCCGCCTGACACGATCGATATTGCGCTGATCCTGTGACGCGCACGCACTTTAGCCGCTTTAGTTTTCTTCCGTATACACGATATAAGACACTGCGGAATCCGGATTCGCGAATCACTTAGCTGTCTTTCAAACACTTCCGGGCTACAGTTACCGGCGGATACACCCGTCAACCGGTATAACAAATGAATTCGTAATCTATGGCGACACAAAGCGCACAAATAAAACTCAGCGGGCTGGCACGGCGCCTAGTGCAAGAGGGACACCTGGCCGAGCTGGACGCGCAACGTCATTACGACGCAGCGCTGAAAAAAAAGGCGCCGTTTGTTTCCTATCTCGTAGACCAAAAACTGGTGAAACCCGCCGACATCGCGGCATCGGCCTCGCACGAATTCGGTTACCCGATGCTCGACCTTGCAATGGTGGAACTAGACAGCGAGATTACCAAACTAGTCGAAGAAAAGTTGATTCGCCAACATCATGCGCTGCCGCTGTTTAAGCGCGGTAATAAGTTGTTCATCGCGTTGTCCGACCCGACCAATTTGCAGGCGCTCGATGATATTAAATTTCATACCAGCCTGAGCACTGAACCGATTCTGGTCGAAGAGAACAAACTGGCAAAAATGATCGACGTGGCGCTGGATGCCACTAACACCACACTGCAAGACCTGGGCGACACCGATCTCGACGATCTGGAAATCACCAGCGAGGAAGAAGGCGCTGCGCCGGGCGCCGGTGATGATACGAGTGTTGACGACACACCGGTAGTGCGCTTTATCAACAAAGTGCTGCTCGATGCGATCAATAAAGGCGCATCGGATATTCACTTCGAGCCCTACGAAAAAACCTTTCGCGTACGTTACCGGCAAGACGGCGTGTTGCATGAGGTAGCATCGCCCCCCATTGCACTGTCGGGAAAAATGGCGGCCCGCTTGAAAGTCATGTCGCGTCTCGACATTTCCGAGCGGCGCGTGCCGCAAGACGGGCGCATGAAAATGAAGTTGTCGAAGAACCGCGCCATCGACTTTCGCGTTAACTGTTGCCCCACCCTGTGGGGCGAAAAAATCGTCATGCGTATTTTGGATCCGTCCAGCGCCAAGCTCGGTATCGATGCGCTGGGTTACGAAGATTTCCAAAAGAAACACTACTTGGATGCCTTAGCCAAACCGCAGGGTTTGATATTAGTCACCGGGCCGACGGGTAGCGGTAAGACCGTGTCGTTGTACACCGGATTGAATATTCTCAACACCGAAGACCGCAATATTTCAACAGCGGAAGATCCGGCGGAAATCAATTTACAAGGCGTCAATCAGGTCAATGTGAACCCTAAAGTCGGACTCACCTTCGCCAATGCTTTGCGCGCCTTCTTACGTCAAGACCCGGATGTAATCATGGTCGGTGAAATTCGCGATCTGGAAACTGCCGAGATCGCAATTAAAGCGGCGCAAACCGGTCACTTGGTGTTGTCGACCTTGCACACCAACGATGCGCCGCAAACTCTCACACGCTTGTTAAACATGGGTGTGGCGCCGTTCAATATCGCGTCGTCGGTGTCGTTAATTATTGCGCAACGCTTGGCGCGGCGGCTGTGCGGCCATTGCAAGCAGCCCGTTAATATTCCACGCGATCAGCTCGTCGCCTTTGGATTTAAGGAGCAGGATTTGACTGGTCTAAAACTCTACGGTCCGAAAGGTTGCGACCAGTGCAGCGGCGGATATAAAGGCCGCGTCGGTATTTATCAGGTGGTGCCGATTTCCGAAGCGATGGGCCGTATCATCATGGAAGGCGGCAATTCGATGCAAATCGCCGATCAAGCGAAAAAAGAAGGCATCCCCGACTTGCGCGAATCCGGCATTAAGAAAATGCGCGACGGCCTCACCAGCATTGAAGAAATCTCTCGAGTGACGAAGGAATAAATTATGGCCAAAACTCCAACTGCAACCTTGCTGACGTTTGCCTGGGAAGGCGTTGACCGCACGGGCGCCAAGAAAAAGGGCGAGACTGTCGGCACCAACTACATGGTCGTAAAAGCCGAATTGCGTCGGCAAGGCATCAATGCCACCAGCATTAAAAAACGCGCGGCGGCTCGACGCGGCAAAAAAAGCATCGGCGCAAAAGACATCGCCCTGTTTACTCGCCAGTTGGCCACGATGATGACCGCAGGTGTGCCGCTGGTGCAGGCGTTTGAGATTGTCGGGCGCGGGCATGAAAATCCGTCGATGCAGGATCTGATTCTGGCGATCAAATCGGACGTCGAAGGCGGCACCGGTCTTGCCGAGTCGCTGGCCAAACACCCGCTGTATTTCGACGAGTTAGTATGCAGCCTGGTTGCGGCGGGCGAGCAATCCGGCACACTGGAAACGCTGCTAAAAAAGATCGCGACCTACAAAGAGAAAGTTGAGGCGATTAAAGGGAAAATCAAAAAAGCCTTGTTCTACCCCATCGCGGTCATTGCGTTTGCATTCATTATTACTGCGATTCTGATGATTTTCGTGATCCCGCAATTCGCTGAAATGTTCAAGGGCTTTGGCGCCGACTTGCCTGCGCTCACCAAGTTCGTGGTCCGTCTCTCCGATATATTTGTGGCTTATTGGTGGGCAATATTCGGGGCTATTGGTGGTGCGCTATACGGAATGATGCAACTCAAAAAACGCTCGAAAGCATTCAACCATTTCCTGGATCGCTTTATGCTCAAAATTCCGGTGATCGGCGGAATCTTAACTAAAGCCACCATCGCACGTTTTGCCCGCACCTTATCCACCATGTTTGCGGCCGGTATGCCCTTGGTCGAATCGATGACCACGGTCGCGCAGGCTTCGGGCAATGTGGTCTACGAAGAGAAAATCATGAAAATGCGCGACGAGGTTTCGACTGGAACACAGCTGAATGTATCGATGAAAGAAGCCGGACTGTTTCCCAATATGGTGGTGCAGATGATCGCCATCGGTGAAGAAGCGGGCTCGGTCGACGCGATGCTTGCTAAGGTCGCTGACTTTTACGAAGAAGATGTCGATAACGCGGTGGATGGTCTCACCAGCTTGCTGGAACCGATGATCATGGCTTTCCTCGGCGTGCTGATCGGCGGTCTGGTAATTGCGATGTATCTGCCGATTTCCAAGATGGGCTCGGTGGTCGGGGGTGGGTAGCGAAATCATTCGCTGCCTGAACGTTTACTTGCACTTCTCGCGCTGCTTATGCGCTTCTTCGCAACGAAACTTACATGCTTATCGCCGAGTTTCTTAGCTCCAATCCCATCGCATGGATTATCTGTGCGAGCGTGTTCGGGTTGGTCGTCGGCAGTTTTCTCAACGTGGTCATTTACCGCCTGCCGGTGATGCTGGAACGCGACTGGCGCGCGCAGTGCGCTGCGTTGCTCAACACCTCCAATGACTCGCCGCCCGCCGGGAAATTTAACCTCGCGACACCCCGCTCCAAATGCCCGAAGTGCGGCCATCCGATCCGCGCCTACGAAAATATTCCCGTGTTGAGTTACCTGCTGCTGCGTGGCCGCTGCTCGGCGTGCAGCACGAAAATTTCACCACGTTACCCGATCATTGAACTTGTTACCGGAATTTTATCCGCTGCTGTCGCTTGGCGTTTCGGTTACTCCACCGCAGGGGTTGGAGCTTTACTACTGACTTACGTGCTGATCACGCTGACCATGATCGACTTCGATCATCAATTATTGCCCGACAACATTACGCTGCCGTTTCTGTGGCTCGGACTGTTGCTGAGTGTCTTTACAATTTTTACCGACATGCGGTCGAGCATCATCGGTGCAGTTGCGGGTTATCTCATTTTATGGACGGTCTACCAGGTCTTTAAATGGATAACCGGTAAGGAAGGCATGGGTTACGGTGATTTTAAATTGCTCGCCCTGCTGGGAGCGTGGATGGGCTGGCAGGCGCTGCCTGCGATCATCCTGCTGTCGTCGCTGGTCGGTGCGGCAGCCGGTATCGGCATGATTATTTTTGCACGCCGCGACCGGCGTATTCCGATTCCGTTCGGCCCCTATCTCGCAGCGGCGGGTTGGATTTATTTGCTGTGGGGCGCCCAGTTGAACGCGGCCTACCTGCGTTGGTCGGGCATGTAGCACCTTCGCCCTCCTACAATTCTTTGCACCGCGCCCTGAATTGCGGTGAAATCGTTGCATGCTCATCATCGGCTTAACAGGCGGCATCGGCAGCGGCAAATCCACCGTAGCCGAACTGTTTCGAGAACTTGGCGTGCCGGTCTACGACGCCGATGTCGAAGCGCGGCGTCTGGTTGAACCTGGGCAGGCAACACTGCAACACGTGATCCGTGAATTTGGCCCGCAAATTTTACAACCCGGCGGCACGCTCGACCGCGCCAGGCTGCGCGCGCTTGCATTCTCCAACACCGAACAGCGGATGCGCCTGGAATCCATTCTGCATCCGCCGATTCGCGCCGCACTACAACGTCAGGTCGCAGCGACGCGTGCCCCGTATTGCATTCTGGTCATTCCACTGTTGTTTGAAACCCATCAGCGCGATTTAGTTAACCGCGTGTTGCTTGTAGATGCGCCTGAAGAGCAGCAAATTTCACGCACCATCGCACGCTCCGGGCTAGATCATGAGGCGGTCGAACGTATCATGGCAGCGCAGTGGACACGCGCGCAGCGCCAGGCCCAGGCGGACGATGTGATCACGAACACAAACGGCATCGATACGCTGCGTAGCCAAGTCGAAAAATTGCATAATTTCTATCTAAAATAGCCGCATTTCTATCTCTACACCACCTGACTACACCCACAACGTTTGCGTCCAGAGCACAAGTTATAGACAATGTCGGCTTCTCTATGAAGCGATATCCTCTGTGAACGACTCTATTATTTACGAACAACCACTTAACGAACGTGTCCGCACCTTTCTACGCTTGGACTATCTGTTCCA
>JACQEQ010000267.1 GCA_016200445.1 Gammaproteobacteria bacterium
CGCGTCGCCCAGTTCGCAGTCACCAAACATCTGGCGTGACCAGTCCAGCTCGTCCTTTGCTACCATCGCGTCCAATCACTCGTTTCGCCTCAGATCAGTACAACCTACTTAACAGATAAGATGTGATCAAGAGACAGGGCAGAGCCGGGGGGTCTCCCTTCGTACTAGTCTGTCACTTCCCTGCATTGAGCCTGTTACTTGCCCCCCAGACCCAGCCACGCATCGGAGGAAAGCGCCGTGGGTAATGACGGCAGATTTCTTTCAAGATAATTGAGCGCCAGTGGCTCTTTCTCCCGCCATAAATTTTCACCCAGATTTTTTTTCAACATCTGGATCGGCGCGCTGCCTTTCACCATGCCTTCCCAGAATGCGGGGACCGATGTGACGGGAAATGCAGCTTTTCTGACGCATTGAATTGTCACCTTTTTGAAACCGGCATTCTGCATTTCCTGTTTGAAGGTGTCGGGGTTTTCCAGCGAGTCGATCACCCGCTGCGGTTCTGGCAAATCGGGTTTGATCGCGCGGATTGCGCCGAACATGATTTGCATCGCGGGCGATTGACTCACCGGCGCCCAACTGGTCACGGCGAGCGAACCGCCCGCTTTCAGCGTGCGATGGATTTCGGCGAAGCCTTTACGCCGGTCGGGGAAAAACATCAAGCCGAAGATCGAGAATGCGGCGTCGAACATTTCATCCGCGTACGGAAGCGCCTGGGCGTCGCCGTGCCGCATCACGATATTTTTGTGCCCGGCGCGCCCGGCATGTTGCTTGAAAATGTCGAGCATGGCTGCCGAGAAATCGATGCCGTGCACGACGCTGGCTTCACGCGCCACCTTCAGCGCTAATGTACCTGGACCGCAGGCGATATCCAGAATCGCCGCCCCCGGTTTAAGGTGCGAAGCAGCAATGGCTTCGTCAACGTAGGGCGCAAACATTTGCATGGTGGTTTCCGCATAGCCGGCAGCGACCAGATCCCAGGGTTCGATTGCGGATAACATGTTCGGTGTTTTGCTCATGATGAGCTCCATCGTTTCAGGCTGACATTCATATTAAAACGCCATCTCCACGCCGATGAAGGGCAAGAACGGTAGTTGATAAACACGTTTGCGCGTGGGCTCACTGGAAAAATAGGTGTACTCATAACCTGAAACATTTTTACGGTTATAGGCATTGATCAATTCGACATAGCCATCGACCTTCCAAGTGTTGAACACCATGTGCCGGTCGACGCGCAGATCGAGGCGGTGATAGGCGGGAAGGCGGCGTGAATTCACTTCGCCGGGGTTAGGTTTATATACTTCATTCTTCGGCGGTATCTTTTCAGAGCTCGCCTCGTAGGGCGTATAGGGGTTGCCGGTGTGGTAGCTCCAGCGCGCGCCGTACGACCAATCTGCCGACGGTTTGTAATTTAATACGCCGCTGGCAATCACCGGCTGATCGAAATCCAGCGGCAGCGTATTGCCGGTGGCGTCGACACGGCGGCGCGACTGGGAATAGGTCACCGATAACCAGCCCGACCACAGCGTCGGGCTGTCTTTTTTCACCAATAATTCGACCCCGTGCGCCTTCCCGCTGGCGCCGTTGATATAGTTGACTTGCGGATCGGAGCTCACCAAATCGTCGAAAGTTTTATAGTACCCTTCCAGCTTCCAGGTCCACCCTTCATCCAGTTTTTGCGCTAGCCCAAGCACGTTGTGGGTCGCGCGCAGGCGCTCCAGTTGCGGAGTTCGCTGCGCACCGGAAAAACTTTTTTGTATTGTTCACGTGGTGCGCAAGAAAAACATGGATCTGGATCCCCCTCACCGGAAGAAACCTTAATGATGTCCAAATCCAGATCCACATCTAAATTGGAATAGTTTCCGCCCAATGTCACGACATGGTTAGGCGCGGGCTCAAAGCGAAACTGATCGCGCAGGAAGATGCTAACAAACCTGGCATCCACGGTTCCCGCGCTCGCAATCGAACTGGATTGGGTGGTCAGCATACGACCGGCATAGAGCTTATTCACTGCGGTTGAAGTAAGGCGCGAACTCCATTCGATGTCTTGCGTGTGGTACGACAGCTTGATGGAAGAACTGCCGACTAAAATCGGCTCGCGTTTAGCGACATCGGAGTTCTCGGAAAAGGTAAATCCCACGCTGTCCGACGCGCCATTCGCGTTCACGGTGATGGTATTCGCGTCGTTCACATCCCAGATGTATTTGCCCTGGTAATCGTAGTAGCGCGGAATCGTGATTTTTTCGCCTTTTTTCTTGTCTTCCAGCGTGCCCAACAGCAGATCGAAGTAACTGCGGCGCACGGAAAACAACACGGACTGATGCGGCGCGACCGGTCCTTCGATCAGCCCATCGGCACCGACCAGGCTGATGTTGACTTTTCCGCCGAGGCGGTCGGTGCGTGGCTTGCGCAAAGCCACGTCGATCACGGCGCCAATCACGTCATCGTATTCCGGGCCGAAGGCGGCGGCGTACAAATTAAAATCGTCGACCACGTTAATAGGCAG
>JACQEQ010000268.1 GCA_016200445.1 Gammaproteobacteria bacterium
GTTATTAAATCGCTATAAAAATACGGTGATCTGAACGAATTGTATTGCTGCATACGGAAAACGTAACCGTCTGCATCAAGCAGAAAAAGTTGGATAACGTTTGTTCGATCATCGCTCTGGCCTATGTATGCATTTATTCCATTGCGCTCGATCACCGGAGAGTGCTCATACCCGGTGAAGAAGGGATCGTTCGGTGTATACGACCAAATCTGTTTGCCGGAGAGGTCAAATTTGTAAAGTTGAGGTGGATTGTATGGGCCGCGGCTGATCTCCAACAGGACGTTTGAGTCAGGGGTGACAGTAGCGCCCAGTGCTGGCCCCCAAAAATCAGACGTCTTAAACGCGAAATATATTAGCGATGTACGGTCAGCGGAAACTTGAGCAAAAAATGGTCGTTGGTCGTATGGGTAAAACTTACCCGTCGGAACGTGATTGCCAATCAATACGTAGTCTCCAGATTTATTTCGACCAATGTAGTTCAATGTTTCAAAATCCAAGACATTCTCGTCGAATGTATAGGTCCATAGTGAATTTCCTTTTTGGTCTATTTTTAACAGGTGTGGTGCAAATCGCGGCTGAGTAGTAGTGCCGACTCCAACCGGTACGTTGGTAACCCAGGCGCTTCCGATCAAAACACCGTCTGATTCGGGCAACATTTGTATTCCTCCCGCAGCCAGTCCCTCCGTGGTCGTCGACCATTCCTGCGTCCCCGTATGGTCGGTCTTGATCAGCCGCAATGCGTTTTTTCCATTTAATGCAGTGCTCGCCGCCAGTAGAAATCCTCCGTCGGATGTCTGGACAATATTACTGCCGAGATCAATTTCAGCTGTGTCAAATGTCGTTTGCCACAGTATCTTTCCAAATGGATCAAGCCTAAGTAACAACACGGCGTGGTTTTGAACTCGGCTATTGTTCGTATTTCCAATAATCGCGAAACCACTGTCACTGGTTTGGATTATCTTTTGCGCTGATTCAGAACCGGAATCACCGTAGCTCCGGACAAATACACTGACACCGAGCTGTGTCGGGAAACTCCACTCGCCCCAGAAATCGTGCGCGTTCAGTGAACGCGCACGAAAGTAATAGGCGCCGACATCGAGCGTCGCTGACAATGTTTTATTCGCCGTGATTTGCGACACCACGGTGGTGGTAAAAAATACGCTTTTTGAAATCTGAATCTCAAAACTCTTCGCATACTCGCTACTGGTCCACTCGAACACGATTTCCTGGCCACTGGGCAGCGCGTTCGTCACGTCAGGTTTGATAAGCACCGGCGCCTCGCTGTACACATACGGGCTGGCGTCGAATCCGTCGGGGATGCCGTCGTTGTCGTCGTCGGGGTCTTCGGCGTTGACGATGCCGTCGCCGTCGGTGTCGATGAACAGATCGATGTTGGCGACCGGGAGTTTCTGCGCGCGCACATCGAAGCTGCGGTCTTCCAAGTGTTTGCGAATTTCATCAGGGCGTAGCAAGCGCGTTGCCTGCACCAGTTTCGCGATGATGGTGGTGCTCGTGACGGTGCCGTTGGTGGCGATGTCGTCGGCGAGGTTGTTTAAAATATTGGTGAGCACCGCGTCCACTGAACTGTCGAGGCTCTTTTGTTGTTCGAGCATCGCGTATTGGTAGATGGCGGCTGAAAGCGCCAGAGCATAGGCATTACCGTTCGACAGACGCTCGTCGACGTTATAGATGTTCAGCGCGGTGAAATCGGTGACGCCGCTGACCGGCAGCACCTGCTTAAACGCATTCACGATTTCGCCTTCCGCTTGTGCGATGGCATCCGCGACTTTCAAGCCCCGGCCCATTAGCGCAAGCGTACGTTTGTAGGCCAGGTGCGTGAGGATGTTGATGAACGCGTGTTGATCCGGTTCGGAAGTCGCGTTGTAAATGGCTTTGAGTAACAAGCGTCCCTGCGACAGCTTGCCGGTGATTTCGTTGAAGTGATAACCGTCGGCGGTCATCAGCACCGGACCGGATTGCGTAACGTCGAATTTGAAATTGCCCAGGTCGTCGCTGATCTCGGTGAGGATAGTACTGGTGGACGGCGTGCCGTTGGCCTGCAACTGATTCAGCAACACTTCGGAACCGATCACAAACGGTCCTTTTTGCGCGGCGCCAGAAATTTTGAATCCGGTGCCGATCACTCCGCCATCGCCCCCCGAGCAGGCGCTGAGTACCAGCGCTGCCGCACACCACACTGCTGTCCTAAGCTTCATTGTTTTTTATCCTCTACGATGTTGTCTTCAAAATAATAAATTCCTAATCCGGTTTTAATTCGCGCTGAAAACAGCGGGCGCTTCGCGGTCGCGCGTGCTTTTTCCGCGAGCCATTGATTGAGCTCGAGCAGCAGCGCGTTGGCTTTTTCCGCACTGAGTACTTTGAATTCGTCGACTACTTCGCGCGACAAATCCGGGTAAATCACGGCGCGTTGAAAGCGTGCGTCGTCGTCCGAGGTGGATACGTTGTGTTCGATAGTGTTGAGAAAATCCGCCGCGCAGATGCCCATGATTTTGAGTTTTTCCAACTCGCTGTTGCGCGGCACGTAGGCTTGCGTGCGTAAAAAAAGGAGCTCGTCCTTGAGCTCCACGGCCCCCACATGAACTAACTCGTCGAGAATGGCCCCGGCGGTGATGTCGCCGCTGTAACGTTTAATCAGCGTCGCGAAACTTGCACCGTCGCCAATGCTGGGTAGTGGCAGCGGTTGACCCTGCGCGTCGCGAAATTCAGGGTCGACCGTCCATCCGGTGATTACCCGCGCGGCGCGGTTGAGCGGCCCCTTTTCCGCAAGCGGTGCCGTGTCGGCGATGTATTGCAGGCGCACAACCTCTTTGCGGCTCAAACCGGTGAGCACCGCGACACGCGACACCGTCTGTTTCCTCCCCTCGATCCGAAAATCCTTAAACGCCACATCGACATACGCCTTGCGCGCGAGCTCAGAAAACTCGGTGTGCGATATCCCGTGCTTCAATAACACCCGCACAACCGGATGTAGGATTTTCAGCGTTGCTGCGGCCAAAATTTGTTTGATGTCGTTCACTGTGACGGGATTTTTATCCCATTCTGTTTTTTTTGTCAACAATTTACAGCGCTATCGGGGTATAGCTGATTCGCAATAACGACCCATATTGGATGTGATTTCGTAGGATTTTCGGATGTAGGTAATTGTATATATTGCAAATGTTTTGCACTGGCCGCTCCTTGGTATTCATACTGAATAGGTACATGGACATTTTTATAGATCAAGATCACCTCAGTTATGTCCTGCTGAGGTCCTATGCACTGCTGATCTGTGCGCAGATCGTCGCCCTTAACAGCGATGTAAAAACTGCGTGGGGGCTGCTTGTGGCTCTCGTCGTGTGGTCAGTTAGCGCGGACACGAGCCATGCCAGTCCGCGTGATCGTGAATCCCAAAGTGGGTTTGATCGGCGCCGCGCTGATGACGGCGCGGATTTCGGGGCGGCAGTAGACGAAAATTAGCAATGTTAATCGCTGTGAGAAACATGACTGTACAGCGCAATTTTCCGCTGCAGTTGCTATTCAAGATGTTTGATAGAGGTTCACTGAAAACATTCACATCGGTGTGAATTAATCGCGTCTGGTCGAGGGTCAATCTAACCGTAGCCCGTGTAACAGACGGCGAACGATGCCCAGGGTTACCTGATCGACATTTACGTTATCGTGGTTCATAAACGAGTGGCTGAGCATGATATTGGCCAAACCGTGCATCGTGGACCATGCGAGCAGCTCGGCATCTTTGCGAGCAGCGGGAGTCACCACTTTGGTGAACATGAGTTCATCGAGCACGCGCTTGAGTAATTCGTACGGGCTCTGATCCGTACTGCATACGTTGTGCACTGGTTGTTGCGAACTGGCCCCATAGCGCCCGAACATTGCTTGAAACTGCTCCGGATTGTTCACTGCGAAGTTCACGTAAGCCAATCCTTGTGCCTCGAAGGCCGCGACTGCTTTGGCCGCAGCACTACGATGTCGTTTGCGGGCTGCCGACATGGCGTCCTGGGCTTCGAGCGCCAGACGCGCGAAACCTTGTTTGGCGACCGCCGCAAGCAAACCGGCTTTGTCGGCGAAGTGGCGATACGCTGCGCTGGGTGAAACGCCCACCAGCGTTGCCGCTTCGCGAATGCTGAATCCTTCCACACCATGGCGGGCAATCAACTTCAGTGCAGCGGAGGTCAAGGCCGCCGCAAGATCGCCGTGGTGGTAACTCGTGCGTCGTTTAGATTTAGCAATTCGCATGCAGATATGTTGACGTTGTTCACATCTGTTTGTAAAGTGAACGGTGTTCACACTGCATTGAACCGCCAGTTTTTTGGTTGGCTTGAGGAGAGCCTTCATGTCATCTCGTTCATTCGCCGGGTTGTTGGGTATAACGTTGCTCGCGTTCGGTTCGGCTCACGGCCAGGACGATCTGCCGGTTGCGGTTCAAGCGACCGAGATCGTGCAGATCAAGCTGAGCTGGTCCAATGCGTTTCTCATCAAGGCACAGCCGCCCGTGCTGGTCGATGCCGGCAGCCCGAGCGATCTACCCGAAATTGAGCGGGTGCTCGCCGCCCACGGCGTGAAGCTTGCGGACATCGCCTTAGTCATTCCCACGCATGGTCACTCCGATCACGCGGGCGCGGTGGCGCAGCTGCAGCGCGCAAGCTCGGCACGCGTTGCACTGGGCAAGGGCGACGTGCCGATGGCAAAGGCGGGCCACAACGACGATCTCAAACCAACTAACTTCATAGCAAGGCTTTTGAAGCGTTTCGCCATTGACCCGAACTACGAGCCGTTCGTTCCGGACATCATCATCGACGGAAGTCTTGACCTGGCTCCATGGGGGATTCAAGGGAAAGTGCTGACGCTGCCGGGACACACGCCCGGCTCGGTAGTAGTCGTACTCGATGATGGGAGGGCACTGGTGGGTGACATGATTCTCGGCGGCTACTTCGGCGGCGCCCTCTTTCCGCAACGCGCCGGGCAGCACTATTTTCATGCAGACGTCGCCGCGAATCTTGAGAACATCAAGACCCTGTTAAAACTGCGCACGAAGATGTTTTACTTGGGCCACGGTGGCCCGGTCACACGCGAAGCAGTGCTTGAGGGCTTTGACTTGGTTGACCCGTTGGCTGAGGCATCGACGAATCTCGGTCATTGAAGCGGTAATGTATCGCGAACTTGTTTCAGTTGTGAGGGGTTCTAGTAGAGTCCAATTCATGCCTTGGTTAAGTTTTTATGAGAGAAGTTTCATTTAGTACGCCCAGCTTTTTCAAGCGTATTTTTACGACACTACGAGAAACGCCATATTTCTTTTTCAAAGTATTTGTTACCCGATGATATGAGTCCAAATTGCAACGCTGATCATCCAAAAACAGGATACCGAAACCTTTGTCCTGCAACCCGATATCTTCAGCAATCGAATAGAAGTCTGCCAAGAACGGCTCTCTGGGTAGTAGTAGGCACGATGCAAAGCGGTTCGCTTGCCACTCCATGCGCATAATGTCCTTAATCCCCACATCCATCGGCTTTTCGAAATCGAAATCTTGAGCCTCACAATATTCTCCTGTCATGTACTCAGAATGATTTAGGAACCAATGTCCGAATTCATGGGCGAGAGTAAATTTGCGACGCTCGGGTTTTGAATCTGGATCGTCGTAGACAATTATCTCGGGTGGTTCGAATGAAATCTTCCCCAAAACTCCCGTCTGGAGAGAATTGTCAGAACTTGGCGCATCCAAAATTACTCGAAGCCCAGCTTCATGCTCTTGCCATTCAGAAATCTCATTCAGCGGGACGGCACCATTGTTGTATGAAATGGCGCTTAAAACCTTGTTGCTCGCTGCTTCAATAGCTGATTCGTCTAGGTAGTGCACTAAACGCATATCTTCGTCGACAGCATTTATTATTTTTGTAAGCTGTTTCTTGATGGGTTGATCGATCCCTTCCATAACGAGATTTAGAAAGAATAGGCGGGAGGAATTCGTAAACTGACGATTCGAGTAGCAATAGCAATCAAAGTACTTGGCTGAATATGATTCTATCGTTACGCCTCGGTGTGCATTCATCGATTCGTTTAGCGCGTACTTTGCCGAAACCATCGACGAGGGGGACCTGGAAAGTTCCCATTTAAAATTTTTCTTGTCGTAGTACCGCAGAAACCCAAGTCCTTTGGACCGGCAGTAATTGAATGCGCCTTCCTGCAATGAATTGGTTGACGCTATGAATCCTTTGACGTTGGCACCAGTGACTTGTTGAATTTTGGAATAGAATTCTTCGACGTCGCCAGAAGGAACGGGGTGCTTGTAATTCTTGCATTCAATCAGAATCAGGACCGAGTAATCTTCCTTTCCCGGAAGGTATACTTCGATAGAAACATCAAAGACGATATCTTTCTTTCTATCGTGAGAGTAATAACCTTTTTTTGCATATATTTTGCAGTTTTCCTTTTTAAAGATGAAATTTCCCCTAGAAATTTCCGCATTGAGAAGTGAGTAGATTTGGCGCTCTAGTTTGTTGCCTTTCTCTACAGTGTTCATACGGTTCGCATTCCAAGTTTCTCTAGAAATTTAACTTTGCAATGAGCGGCATAATCTCACTAACGCCGGGTTTTACAACCTACGTCAATCACTCAGGCGCCAGAAATTTTCCTCCCCGCAATGTAATCAATGCGGCTCCACAATCCCCGCAAGATACGCACTTCGCGTTCGTCCAGTTCGGCGCGTGCGAACACGCGGCGGAAGGTGCGCAGTATGCGATTGGGATTTTGCGGGTCGAGGTATTCTATTTCTGTCAAGGTGCGGCGCATGTGTTGCAGCATGGCTTCGAGTTCTGCGCTGTTCGCCAGCTTGCGGGGCTTGACATCAATGCTCGCAGAGTTGGAAAGCGCGCGGTCGAGTTCATACAGGCACACCGTCACCGCTTGCGCGAGATTCATCGACGGAAAGCCGTCGTGCGTCGGGATAGTGAGCAAACATTGACATAAATCCAGTTCGGCGGTGTGCAGGCCGCAGTCTTCGCGGCCGAATACCAGCGCCACGGTACCGCCGGCAGTTTTCTCCGTCATTTCGATGGCCGCCACATTCGGCGTTACTAATTCTTCGCGGAATTTTCCTTCGCGCCGCGTGGTGCCCACAGCAAAGTGGCAGTCGGCGAGTGCGGTGGCCAGATTGTCGAAGCGCGCGGCGTTTTCCAGCAACGGTAGGGCGGACAATGCACCACGGCGCGCATCGGCTGCGAGTGGATCGACTTGCGGATTCACCAAGCGCAATTGGCTGAAGCCGAAGTTCATCATCACGCGTGCGACGGCGCCGAGATTGAAGGCGCCTTGCGATTCGACCAGCACCACACAGAGATTGCTTGCAATGCTCACAATGTCAACGTGAAGTCATCGACTAGCGCGCCGGGCAGTTGTGCGCTGCGCGTGGAGCGTTGCATATAGGTCGACGTGTCGAACAGGAATTCGCGTTCGGCGGTGAGTGCGAGCAACTGGGTGCCGAGCAGCCGATAGATGGAATCGTCGAAGCGCATCACGTTGATCGGTGCGGTGATCACGCCGTCTTGCACCCAAAAGCACGCGAAGCGCGTCATGCCGGTGATGCGGCAGTCGTCGTGGTCGGAGAAATTACAGTACCACAGATTGTTGATGTAAAGACCTGTATCTAATTTCTTGAGCACGTCGGTGTGTGGCAGCGTGCCGGGCTGCATATCGAGCGCGTGCGGCGCTTCGCTGCCGCTGTTCAGCGGTACGCCGTATTCCTTGGCGCTGCGTGGATTCACCAGGCAATCGGTGTATTTTCCGTGCACGATCAGCGTGACCGGCGCGCGGGTGACGAAGCCGCCGCGCGTGAAATTGGGTGCGAGGCCGCGCGCATGATCTTCCGTCAAGCTGACGTCGGCGTGCAGCCGACGATCCTGTTTGACCATTTTGATCAGCGGCGTGCGCGCGCTGCGATGCGCTTTGAGTCCGAACCCACCCCACGCCATCACGCTGAGCAATTCTTCCAGCGCGGCAGGCGCGAAGTACGCGCGGTAATGGCCCGGTGCGAGCGTGATTGCCGGGCGGGCGATTATGTCGAGTTGGGTGCGCGCGTCATGTATTTTGTGCTTGAGAATTTTTGCATTCCATTCGAATCCGGCGTAGTTGTTTTTCACCGCCTTGTCGGTCTGGTGATAACAGCTCCAGTCGAAATTAAATGTCGTGCTCTGGTGCCAGTTACGCTGGCCCAGTGAATTCGCAAAGCCGGAATAAATCGCACCGCTAGCCCATAGCCCCACCAGATCCAGCCCGTGCGCCGCGCTGAAGATGTCTTCAAGCGCTGCGCCGCTGTCGATGCCTGCGGCAGCGTCGCCGTGCGTGCTGTTGTTGATTTCGGTGGCGTACATCAAATACGGATCGTCGGACAGCAATGTAATTTGCGCGCGCAAGGTGTCGAGCAGCGCGCGCAAGGGCGGCAGGTCGTGCTCCAAGTGCCCGGCAAGCACACTGCTGCAGGTGGCATGACGTTGGCCGCGAATCAGATCGAGATGCAGGTAGCGCTGCGTGACATGCCCGGCTTGGCGCACTTTGTTTTTATTCAAGCGCACGAAGTCGGAGTCTTCGCCGTCGAACGAGCACAGCAACACTTCACCGCCAGTGAGTTGTGTCATCAGCGCGTCGGCGAGTGAATTGAAATAGTCGCGCATCAATCGGCTCCACCGAATACGTCCACGCCGCGAAACACGCACGCCGGCGACGCGTGCCCGACGTGGATCACTTGCTGTGGTTCGCCTTTGCCGCAATTGGGCGTGCCCAGCACTTCAAACGTGTTGCGGTCGCCGACTTTGGCCAGGTTGCGCCAGAAGGTGGCGGACACGCCGCGATAATTTGGATTACGCAGCAGACCTTTTAATTCCCCATTTTCGATCACGCGCGCCGACTCGCAACCGAATTGAAATTTGTTGCGGCTGTCGTCGATGGACCACGAGGAATTGGTTTCCATCAACACGCCGTGTTCGATGGACGCAACCAGTTCGTTGAAGGTCGAATCGCCGGGCTCGACATTTAAGTTGGCCATGCGGTCGATGGCCGGGCGATTCCAGTCGCAGGCACGCGCGTTGGCGACGCCTTGCATGCCGCTGCGTGCTTGCGAGGTGACGCCGCCCAGCGGGCGTAACAAAATGCCATCGCGAATTAGATAGGTACGTTCGGCAGCAGTGCCGTCGTCGTCGCAGGCGTAGCTGGCGAGCTGTTCGGTGCGTGTCGGATCAAATGTCACGTTCAGCAACTTCGATCCGTACTGATAACTACCGAACATGTCTTGCGTGACAAAGCTGGTGCCCGCGAAGTTGCGTTCGTCGCCCAGAATGCGGTCGAGTTCCAGCGGATGCCCGATGCTCTCGTGAATTTGCAACATCATTTGGTCGGGCATCAGCAACACGTCGGTGATGCCGGTCGGGCAGGGCGGTGCATGCAACAGTTCCAGCGCCTGCTCGGCGACTTCGCGGGCCTTGCCAGGAAAGCCCAGCAGCGCCAGGCGTTCCCAGCCGCCTTGGCCCGCGCCGTCGGATACGCCGGTGCGGCGCTGCGTGCGCGCGCCTTCGTTGGCCACCGCCATCAAGCCGGGCATGACATATTCAAAATGTTGCGCGATGTGCCCGCCTGCACTGGTGACCAATAAGGTGTCGGTTACGCGCCGATTCAGCCACGCGGCGCGATCAACGATGCGCGCGTCGGTTGCGAGCGCCGCGCACGCGTCGTGCAGCAAGGCGATTTTATCGGCGAGCGGAATGCTGTCCCAGGCTTGTTTTACCGGGGTTTGATAATGCACTTGCAGCGCCGGACGCGGCAGATTGCGCGTATCCAGCAACATGTGCGGCGCATTGCGCTGCGCCCAAGCACGCGCCTGCTGCAACGCCGCGCGCAAACCGCTGGCCGTCAGGTCACAAGTCGCCGCATAGCCGCTGCCCTCACCTGTGATGACACTGACGAACGCACCGCGATTAATCTGCGTGGACAGCGGCGACAGCACGCCTTGACGCACCATCACCTGCTCCTCGCGCTCGTCCACCAGCCGCAGCGACCAGAAGTCGACGGCGGGAGCGAGGCGGGTAAAGATTTGCGCGATGGTATTCAGCATAGAGTCCGATAGTCTTAGAACGTGCACGGCAAGTTAATTACAATTGCCCATGCGCACGCAAGCGGCGTACTGAGGCTTCATGGATTATCACCGCAACCTGCTCGACCTGCATCGTCTAAATCCGCAACGCTATCCGTTTCTGCTGCAAAGTGTGGCGCATGGCACGGTGCAGGCGCGTTACGACATTTTGTTCGCGTTTCCGCAGCACAGTGTGACTTTGAATGCGGGTGAATCTGGGGATTTTCTTGCGGTGCTGGATCGCGAGTGGCGCGCGGCGCGGGTCGAGATCGTTAAGCAGGATGGACCATTTCACGGCGGCTGGTTTTTGTATCTCGGTTACGAACTGGCGGCGCAGATCGAGTCGCGCCTGGCGCAGCTGCCGCTGCCGAATAGATTACCGGTAGCGCAAGCAGTGCGGGTGCCAGTAGCTTTTGTTAAAGATCACCTGCGGCAGAGTATCGAGTTTGTCATCGAGCCAGGTTTTGAATATTTACGTTCGGCGCTGGAACAGGATTGGGCGCAGGCCGCGCACGCAGTATCCCCTGAGCGCGCTTTGAATATCGGTGAGCTGCACGAAGACGATCCGCAGCAATTTTTGCAGGCGGTGCAGCGCATCAAAGACTACATCGTCGCCGGTGACGTGTTTCAGGTAAATCTGTCACGACGCGGCTGGTGCGCGCTGCTCAATGACGTAAGCGATGCGGATTTATATGCGCGCCTGTGCCGGTCAAATCCGGCGCCGTTCGCCGCGCTGGCGCTGTTGGGTGCAAGCGTCATTATTAGCTCGTCGCCGGAGCGCTTGGTGTGCGTGCGCAACGGCGTGATCGAAACGCGGCCGATTGCCGGCACGCGCCCGCGCGGTGCGACCGCGCGTGAAGATGATGACAACCTGCGCGAACTCACCGCGCATCCGAAAGAACGCGCCGAGCACATCATGCTGGTGGATCTGGAACGTAACGATCTGGGGCGCGTATGTATGACCGGCAGCGTGCAGGTCGACGAATTACTGGGCGTCGAATCGTATACACACGTGCATCATCTGGTGTCGAACATCCGTGGCGTATTACGCGCCGACGTGACGCCCGGCGAGGTGATCCGCGCGGTGTTCCCCGGCGGCACTATCACCGGTTGCCCGAAAGTGCGCTGCATGGAAATCATCGCCGAGCTCGAAGGCGCGGCGCGCGGTGCCTATACTGGTGCGGTGGGTTATCTCAATCACGACGGCAGCATGGATTTGAATATTCTGATTCGCACCTTGGTGCGCAGCGGCGCGCGTGTCGAGTGGCGCGCCGGTGCGGGCATCGTTGCGGATTCGATTGCAGAGCGCGAGCTGGACGAGACGCGTGCGAAGGCGCGCGGCTTGCTGCGGGCATTGCGATGATGCTGATCAACGGCACGGCGAGCACGCAGCTTGACGCCCGTGATCGCGGTCTACACTATGGCGACGGTGTGTTTACCACGCTGCGTGTGCGTGACGGTACCGCAGCGTTGTGGGAGCAGCATGCGGCGCGCATGCAGTCTGGGTGTCGACAATTAGGTATTGCGCTACCGGATACCGCACAACTGCATGCCGAGGCGCAGCAGGTGTGTGCCGGTGCGACGCGCGGCGTGTTGAAAATGCTCATCACGCGCGGCGCCGGCGGGCGCGGTTATGCGCCGCCGCGTGCCAGCACACCGACCCGCATGGTCGCGCTGTATCCGTGGCCGGAATTTCCGGCCACGCATTGGCGTGAAGGTGTGGCGGTGCGCGTGAACACCATGCGGCTGGCGCGCAATCCGCAGCTGGCCGGTATCAAACATCTGAATCGTTTGGAGCAAGTGCTGGCACGCGCCGAATGGGACGACGCTGACATCGCGGAAGGTTTGATGCTGGACGATGCGCATCAAGTCATCGAGGCAACTGCCGCCAATATCTTCGTGGTACGCGATGGCGCGCTGTTGACGCCGCAGCTGCACGAGTGCGGCGTTGCCGGTGTGATGCGCGCGGAGATCATGCGGTTGTCGCAGTTAAGTGGTCAACCCGTGCAGGAATGTGCGCTGAGCCTGGACGATGTGCGCGGCGCCGACGAAATGTTTCTTACTAATAGTGTGATTGGAGTGTGGCCGGTGCGCAAACTTGACACATTAGCAAAACCGGTTGGGCCGCGTACGCAAGCGATCGCCGCGATGTTGGAGCAAAGCTGTCCCGCCTATGCGTAATTTTTTGTTTAATTTGATTGGCGTGACAGTCATCGCGTTGAGCACCGCAGGTGCTTGGCTGTGGATGGACTATCAGGTGTTTAATGAAAATCTGTTAGCGATCCCGGGCGACGGCTGGCGTTACGAAGTCACGGCCGGTGCAAATTTGCGTTCCATTGGCCGCGATTTGCAAGCCCAGGGTGTACTTGCGCATCCAGCGTATCTGCGTTGGATGGCACGCACCGAAGGCTATGCGAATCGTATCCGGGCCGGCGAGTATGAGTTTTCAGCGCACACTACGCCGCGCGGGTTTCTGGAGAAAATCGTTTCCGGAAAAGTGGTGCAATACAGCTTAACCATCGTCGAAGGCTGGAACTTTCAGCAGTTGCGCGATGCGGTCGCCGCGCA
>JACQEQ010000269.1 GCA_016200445.1 Gammaproteobacteria bacterium
GGACTATGTTCATGATGGACCTCCTGGCTGTTAAGCACTCTCCCAATTCTAGTGCGGCTTACGCCACGCACCGGAGCGGGGAGGTCCATGTCATTCGTTAGCTGCTAGGAGATATGTCCCTTGAACGTGACCGAGGAAAGCCTCCGTTCGTACATCGAGGCATTTCATCGCTCTCTAGAGGTTTCAGCGCGCGAGTTCTTGCCACCTGAATACAGGTCCGAGCTCTTCCACGCTTCGCTATTGCCCGCTCGAATTACGGGCTATGTCTCAACGCAGTTCGGTGTTGCCATCGAGTATGAGCGCGCCCCCGAAACATCGATTCAGATCGTCAGAGGCAGTGCGCGGATCGAGGACCTATTTGTTCAGGCTCCACCTCAGACGCGTGCGATTGGCCTCATGTTCAACATCGCCGCCCCGGGCACAGGCTTCGCCAAACTCACCCTTTCAGGGGGCTTCCCTTTCCGTCTCGCTTCGCAAAATGCATCAGTCTCATTTGAAGATGTCGCGTTTGAGATCGGCCAATGGAAGCGCGTAGTTCTATTTGCAGAGGTCTCTGGAAACCGCGATGCAGCAAACTGGAATATAGGAAAGGCGGAATCGCGGGCGAAGGACGAAGTGCTCGCTGCGATGCTGCAACTGACACGCGCAAATGAACGAAAGATCAGCATTTCAGACTACATAAGGGAATTTAAGAGTAAGACGATCCTCGTGCTTGGTGACTACGACCCCGAAGGAAGTAATCGACTCCATGGAATCGCCCAGAGCTTGGTGGCACTCGGCTACGATCCAATCCTTGTGAAAGATATCCCAGATCACCCGCATCACGACCTCCCACAGAAGGTCGTAGCGATAGGAGCAATCAGTCGGTTCGTGATAGTTGATGATTCGTCGAAATCTGGTCATCTGTTAGAGGTTCAGTTGTGTAAGATAAACAACTGGGTAACAGTTCTGCTGCGAGCTGGGGGAGTGGGTGGGTCGTGGATGACTGCCGGGGCATCACATGCTAGCAACGTTATTAATGAGCTGCCGTATGACCCGTCTTCGCCTAGCCACGCAATCGGCAATGCAGTTCAGTGGGCTGAAGCAAAGCTGCAGGAACTACAGCGAAAGTTTGAAGGTACGTATCCATGGCGTGCGCGCAGCTAACCCGTCGTTCCAGCGGACCGCCTACAGCGGCCGCTGAACTCCAACGTTGACGGTGTAGAAAAAGCACTGCCTCAACGTCCGCTTCTTCGAAATTCTCTGAGTGTCGGCTCTTGGCGGGCTCCAGCCGTTCGACTGTATTGTTCATTTCGCCGAGTGCGGCGATAATCATATTAATGTCACGATAGGCACGCATACGCCGTCGCCAGAATTTATAGCACTCTGATTTCTATGCTTGCGGTCACCGCAGCCTGCGGTAAATCTGAGTGGCAATCAAACCTTGAAAAGTGGACACCCCCGCTACACATTCTCCTGTGCCACCAACCGCACGAAATCCAGCGCCGAAACTAACCCGACCATTTCACCGTCGTTTGTTACCAACAAACGGTGAATGTGTTTGTCTAGCATGAGTTGAGCCGCAGATTTTAGTGTGCAAGAAGGTGGCACAGTGATAACACTGGGTGAAGCGATTTCCCACGCGGCTGCCTCGGCGGGATCACCGCCTGTGAAGTCGAACCGGACAATATCCGACTTGGTAATTATGCCGACGATCTTACCGGCGTTGTCGACGATGGGCGCTCCGCTGATCTGCTTGGCCACAAATATTCCCTCGACCTCGCAGACCAACGTGGTGCGGGGAATTGTGCAAACCACCGGGCTCATAATGTCTCGAACTGTACGCATACGTTGTGTTAGATCCTTTGCCAAAACAGCAGATTGATGTGTGTAGATGAACAGATTTCGAATTTGAGGCGTCGTCACTATACGCCCAACGCGCGCCGCAGATTACTGTCGATGGCATCGAGAAACGCGTCGGTATTCAAATTCACACGAAGTTCACTGGCTGCAAAACTCTCGCCAGCCACTTGGGATGAGCAACTGGGTTCCCAGCGGCAAAACTTGCACCAGAGTGCAACAACGTTGTCACATTTTTCCCAACACTGTGCAGCGGCAGCGCGTTGTTTCGATGGAAAGCGCCTTCAAGCGCCGTACTATTCACGCTTGCGGCACTGGCATCGTGCTTGCTCGTTACCTGTTAAGCCTACCCGGGCGATGCTGATGAGGACAACGGTGATGTTGCACTTGAAAGTGACCGCGCTGTTAATACTGCTGATGTGTTGCGCATTGTTTGGTTTGAACTACTGGTTGGGACAGCACGCTTGAGCGCATTCCACCGGATTGTTCCAGTGAGTTGCCGCGTGGATTCAGGCTGCGGGCAAAAATCAACACCCGGGCGTCTTTTGCCAAAGGAAGACTGACCGTCGTTGACCTCGTACTGACCACGACACGATGAAGGAGCTACAGCCATGCCTGACCCCGCAGCCCCGAAAGCTTCGAACCTGGCGCCGAAGGCTACACGGTCAGCCAGCAAAACGAGCAAGGTACGCCGACCGGTCGCAACGCTCAGCACGTCGGAAGTGCGGCACCACCTAATTGCCGTGGTGGAAATCCTGAGCAAGACTGGTTTGATACCGCAAGCCAGGTCGACAAGTTGTTCATGGCAGGAGCCTAAAGCAGGACTGTTTTGAGGTACTCTCCCAGTACGACGGAGGCGGTTTCTAGAATGGAGATGTCGTTACGCGACACTCAATTCTATTGATCCGGCTTGATGAAGTTTGAAGTCAATAGTTGGCGCTTAGACTGTTCAGGGCTCGAACGTAAGCATCCCTTCCCCTGCAAGGGGGAAGGTGACAACTGCATGGATGCCGGATGTAGAGCAACGCAGGAGCAGTTGCCGAGGATGGGGGTATTCGAAATTACAGTGTGCTTGCACACCCCCATCCCAACCTCCCCCCTTGCAGGGGGAAGGAACTATACAACTTCAAACTTCATCAAGCCGGACAATAATAATCCTGTCCTCGACAATTGCTCCGCGCAGCGCTCTGCATCCATGCAGTTATGACTTTCCCCTTGCAGGGACATACTCCTGCATTAAGTTATTGGAAACTCAGCCTTCGGTCTGAGCATCGGAATGCTCTCTGGTACAACCTTCCACAAGTCTCGACAATATTCGTGAATGGTCCTGTCGGAGGAGAACTTACCGGAGCGTGCGGTATTGAGAATCGACATGCGCGTCCAGCGCGGCACGTCGCGATAGGCGGCGTTGACGCGTTCTTGGCATTTGCAGTAGGAATCAAAATCCGCGAGCGCCAGATACGGGTCGGAGCCCAGCAGATTGTCGACCAACGGTCGAAACAATTCGCTGTCGCCGTGTGCGAAGAATCCGCTGCGCAGCAGATCGATCACTTCGCGTAAGTGCGGGTTAGAGTGATACAGGTTGTAAGGCGCATATCCGGCGGCGCGCGTTTGGCGCACCTCGTCGCTGTTTAAGCCGAATAAAAAGAAATTGTCGGCACCGACCTCGTCGCGAATTTCGATATTCGCGCCGTCTAACGTGCCGATGGTTAACGCGCCGTTCATCGCGAACTTCATATTGCCGGTTCCGGACGCCTCCTTGCCTGCGGTAGAAACCTGTTCGGAAAGATCGGCGGCCGGATACATGTGCTGGCCGTTGCGCACATTGAAATTCGGCAGAAACACCACACGCATCCGGTCGCGCGTTGCACGGTCGCGATTGACCACCTGCCCCACCGACGTGATGAGTTTGATAATCAGCTTGGCCATGCGGTACGACGGCGCGGCTTTGCCGCCGAACAAAAACGTGCATGGCTCAATGTCAAGACTTGGCTGGGCTTTGAGTCGCAGATACAAACTGATGATATGCAGCACGTTGAGATGCTGACGTTTGTATTCGTGAATGCGCTTGATCTGCACATCGAATAACGAATCGGGATCGATGCCCACGCCGGTTTGGCGCCGCACTAAAAGCGCGAAATCATGTTTGTTGGCGCGTTTGATGGCACGCCAGCGCCCTGTAAAACTTGCATCGTCAACGAATTTTTCAATCGACCGCAATTTGTCGAGATCTGTAACCCAGTGTGTGCCGATGGCCTCGTCCAATAACTTAGTCAGGCGCGGGTTGCTCAGCACCATCCAACGCCGTGGCGTGACGCCGTTGGTTTTATTGCTGAACTTATGCGGCCACAGCTGGTGAAAGTCGTGCAGCACATCTTGCTTAAGTAATTCGCTGTGCAGTTCCGCCACACCATTGATTGCGTAGCTGCCCACACAGGCCAGATGCGCCATGCGCACATGCCGCTCGCCGGATTCGTCGATCAACGAAAGCCGCGCGATACGCTCGACATCGTTTAAGAAACGCAAGCGTGCTTCGTCCAAAAAGCGTGCGTTGATTTCGAGAATGATCTGCATGTGCCGAGGGAGCTGCGCTTGAAATAGCGCCAGCGGCCAGCGCTCCAGCGCTTCGGGCAACAAGGTGTGATTGGTGTAGGCAAAAGTCCGTTGCGTGATCGACCAGGCTTTGTCCCACGGCAAATTGCGTTCATCAACTAACAGTCGCATCAACTCCGCCACGGCGATTGCTGGATGGGTGTCGTTGAGTTGTACGGTGAATTTCTCGTGAAAACGTTCAATCGGAATACGCTGAATGCGCATGATGCGCAACATGTCTTGCAATGAACATGACACAAAAAAGTATTGCTGTTCCAGGCGTAATTGTTTGCCCTGCAAGGGTTCGTCATTGGGATACAACACCTTGGTCAGATTTTCCGAGGCGACTTTTTGTTCGACGGCGCGATAATAATCGCCGCGATTAAACGAACTCAGATCGAACGACTCCGGCGCCTCGGCACGCCACAGGCGCAGCGTGTTGGCAGTGTTATTGTGATAGCCAAGAATCGGCGTGTCATAGGGAATACCCTTGACGATTTTTCCCGGCTTCCACACCGCATGTTCACGGCCGCGCGCGTCGATGTGTTGCTCGACCACACCGCCGAACGGCACTTCGATGGCCCACTCCGGCCGCACGATTTCCCACGGGTTGCCGCGACTGAGCCACTTGTCGGTCTTCTCCACTTGCCAGCCGTCGACGATTTGCTGTTCGAAAATACCGAACTCATAGCGAATGCCGTAACCGATGCTGGGAATTTCCAGCGTCGCCAGCGAATCGAGAAAACAAGCGGCGAGCCGGCCCAACCCGCCGTTACCCAAACCCGGCTCGGGTTCTTCGTGCAGCAATTCGTCAAGCACCAACCCCAGTTCGCTCATGGCGTGACGCACCATGTCGTACATACCGAGGTTGATCAAGTTATTGCCAAGGTGCGGCCCCATTAAAAATTCCGCCGACAGATAGCATACGGTGCGCGATTTGCGCTGCGTGTACGCCTGCGCGGTGCTAACCCAGCGCTTGAGCATCTGATCGCGCACCGTGTACGCCAGCGCAAGATAGAAATCCTGCGTGGTTGCCAGTGCGGGAAACTTGCCCTGCACGTAAAAAAGATTATTGAGAAAGCCGCGCTTGATGACTTCCTTGTCTACACCGTTGCGTTCCGTTTCACCGCCACGCAACGGTATCGGTCGAACTGAGCTTGTCGTTGCCGCTGTCATCTTCGTTACTCCCTGAGATTAGTGGCACCTGCTCTCGCACCGCAGTGCCTCATCCATGAATCAGCAAAATATGCGCCAGCGCGCTGCCCGCGTCGCAGTCACAGACAAAGCAGGATTTGTCTTATCTGCGCGCACTTATGCAGTGCGCTACAGCACAACGAGAATCGAGACGGTGCAAATATCCGGCGCAACGAGCACATACCCGGATGGCAAGTCGCATACTGCCCGAGGGTCATGGCGCGCGTCATTGGTGCTACGCATACGTGTGAGCGATCATGCACAGCGGGATATTCATGTGACTTTCATGCGCGTGGCATATCGCTTGCTCAGTCATCTACACCACTTAAGGAATCGAGAACGGTTATGGCCATACGCGTCGCAATCCAG
This sequence comes from Gammaproteobacteria bacterium, assembly GCA_016200445.1. GTDB lineage: Bacteria > Pseudomonadota > Gammaproteobacteria > SG8-11 > SG8-11 > UBA6921. The sequence goes on from JACQEQ010000269.1 coordinate 5,995, forward strand.
CACATCACGCACTATCGCTATGATCGCGAGGTGAGTTTGTCGCCGCAGGTCGTCCGGTTACGGCCTGCCGCCCACACGCGCACACCCATTAAGGCGTACGCCTTACGCGTGCGGCCTGAAAAACATTTCATCAATTGGCAGCAAGATCCGTTCGGCAATTATCTTGCGCGCCTGGTGTTCCCGGAGAAAACACGCGAACTGTATGTCGAGGTGGAAGTGATCGCGGACCTCACCGTGATCAACCCCTTCGATTTTTTCATTGAAGACTACGCACAGCAGGTGCCGTTTAGTTACGACGAACAAACCTGCAAGGAACTCAAACCCTATTTGGAAGTCACCGAAAGCGGCCCGCTGCTAACACAGTGGTTAGCGGGCGTGAATCGCAGCAAAGTCGACACCAACGATTTCCTGGTCGCGCTCAATCAGCGCCTGTGCAAAGACATCGGTTACAACATTCGGCTCGAACCCGGCGTGCAACCCTGCGAGGTCACACTCACTAAGAAGTTAGGTTCGTGTCGCGACACCAGTTGGTTGCTGGTGCAAATCCTGCGGCATTTAGGCTTCGCCGCGCGCTTCGTGTCCGGCTATCTGGTGCAACTGACCGCCGATGTTAAATCGCTCGACGGGCCGTCCGGCCCGGCGCAAGACTTCACCGATCTGCATGCCTGGGCCGAAGTTTATGTGCCGGGTGCCGGTTGGGTCGGGCTCGATCCCACCTCGGGATTATTCGCCAGCGAAGGCCATATTCCGCTCGCCTGCACACCGCATCCGGTGAGTGCCGCACCGATCACCGGCGCAACCGGTAAATGCGAAACCGAGTTCGAACACTCCAACTTGGTCACGCGCATTCACGAAGATCCGCGCGTCACCAAACCCTATAGCGACGCACAATGGCAAACCGTGCTTGCTCTCGGGCGCCAGGTCGATGCACATCTGACAGCGGGCGACGTGCGCCTCACCATGGGCGGCGAACCGACCTTTGTGAGCATCGACGACATGGACGGCGCCGAGTGGACGACAGCGGCACTCGGGCCGCGCAAGCGGCGGCTCGCGGGCGAATTGCTGACGCGCTTGCGCTCGCATTTTGCGCCCGGCGGCGTGATGCATTATGGGCAAGGCAAATGGTATCCGGGCGAGCCCTTGCCACGTTGGGCGCTCGGCTGTTTTTGGCGCAAGGATAATGTCCCAGTCTGGAACGATATGCGCTGGCTGTCGGCGTCGGCAGAATCCGATGGCGCGACCACGCAAGACGCGCAGCACTTCGCGGCGGAATTGGCGCGCCATCTGGGCGTCGCCGCACTAAATGTCATGCCTGCGTACGAAGATACGCTTTATCACTTGTGGAAAGAAAGTTTGGTGCCGATCAATCTCGATCCGCTCAAAACCGACCTCGCCGATTCGCTCGAACGCCGTACCCTGGCCGCCGTGTTGTCGCGCGGTCTCGACCAACCGGTGGGCTACCTGCTGCCTTTGCAATGGAGCGATTCCCGTCAGCATTGGAGCAGCGGCGCGTGGACATTTCGCCGCGAGCGTTTGTATTTGAACCCTGGCAATTCGCCGATGGGTTTGCGTCTGCCGTTGGACGAACTGCCGTGGGTTGCTGAAGATCAGCGCGATGCCGCGCACGAACAATCGCTGTTCGCACCGTTACCCGAACTGGGCGACCAGGTTGGCGAAGTCACGCGGCGCTATAGCCAGGTGACGCACACGGATGCACTTCATCTGGAAATCCAGACTCAATCCGCTGCACACGCGGCGTCCGAGATACCGCGCACTGCATTATGCGTGCAGGAACGCGACGGCAAACTGTATGTATTTTTGCCGCCGCTCACCCACCTGGAACATTATCTCGACCTGATTGCGTCTATCGAAGCGACCGCCGCGAAACTGGAACAACCCGTGGTACTCGAAGGCTACGAACCGCCGCGCGACTACCGCATGCAACGCTTGCTCGTGACGCCCGACCCCGGCGTGATTGAAGTCAACATCCATCCGGCGTCGAGCTGGGACGAGCTGGTAGTCAATACCGAGACCCTATATGCCGCCGCGCATTTGTCGCGCCTTGGCACTGAGAAATTCCTGCTCGACGGCCGTCACACCGGCACCGGCGGCGGTAATCACATCACCATCGGCGGCGCCACACCCGCCGACAGCCCGGTGTTGCGCCGCCCCGATCTGCTGCGCAGCCTGGTGACTTACTGGCAGCACCATCCGGGCTTGTCGTATTTATTTTCCGGCATGTTCATCGGTCCCACCTCGCAGGCGCCGCGTGTTGATGAAGCGCGCGACGAGGCGTTGTACGAACTGGAAATCGCCTTCGCGCAAATTCCGGCGGGCGAAGTCCCGCAGCCCTGGCTGGTGGATCGTATCCTGCGTAATTTACTCGTCGATCTCACCGGCAACACGCATCGCTCCGAATTTTGCATCGACAAATTATATTCGCCCGACAGCGCCACCGGGCGCTTGGGCTTGGTGGAATTTCGTGCGTTCGAGATGCCGCCGCACGCGCGCATGAGCGTGGTGCAGCAACTGTTGCTGCGTGCGCTGATCGCGCGCTTTTGGAAACAGCCTTACTCGCACAAGCTGGTGCGCTGGGGTACTGCGCTGCACGACAAATTCATGCTGCCGCATTATGTGTGGGCCGATATCTGCGAAGTCGTGGACGAGTTGCGCGCGGCGGGCTACCCGTTTCAACGTGAGTGGTTCGCGCCATTTCTGGAATTCCGCTTTCCGCATTACGGATCGGTCAAGCTCGGCGACATCGAACTGGAATTGCGCATGGCGCTGGAACCGTGGCCGGTGCTGGGCGAAGAAGTCACGCAAATGGGCACCGCGCGTTATGTCGACTCCTCGGTGGAGCGCGTGCAGATCAAAGCGCACGGGCTCACCGATTCGCGCTATGTCATCGCCTGCAACGGGCGGCGCGTACCGCTGCACTCCACCGGCACGCACGGCGAATATGTAGCGGGCGTGCGTTACAAAGCCTGGCAACCGCCCTCGGCGCTACACCCCACTATCGGCGCACATCCGCCGCTAGTATTCGATTTAGTCGACACCTGGAACGGCCGCTCCATCGGCGGCTGCACCTACCACGTCAGCCACCCCGGCGGCCGCCACTACGACGACTTCCCGGTCAACGCCTACGTCGCCGAAACCCGCCGCATCAGCCGCTTCTGGGAATTCGGCCATACCCCTGGCGTGATCGAACCACCGCCGGAATTAGCCGGGTTAAATCGCTTCTACCCGCATGGCCATCCCCCCGCGCCGATGTCTCCGCCGCACGAAGAAGCCTCTCCGGAATATCCGCACACCTTGGATTTGCGTAGCGTGCGGAAGTAAAACCTAGGCAACCGTTCGGGCTGAGCTTGATAAGTACATAGAAGGATATTGATTTAGAGGGATCGCATTCGACAATACTTAATGCGAACTGATTTCATCAGAGTAGATTCGCGCGCGAAGGAGTGCTCGCGATCCGCGGGCCGCTACCGCAGCCGAAATCGCGGCAAACATTGCAGTTCGTCATGAACTGCAAGAGCAAAGACAGCTCGACGCCGCATTCGTAGATCATCTTCTAAGGTGGGCAAACGGTCTCTCGGGTAAATTGGACAAAATCCTTCGCCCGTTGCACACAACAAAGGCAAACTGAACCACCACCAGCTAAAGCTGGTGGGTTCACGCCTGGCGCTGCGGACTAACGTCCGCAAGAACGCTCGCCCGGCTTCAACATCCCTTGCGTTCAGCATATTCATCGCATGAGCGACAACTTAAAAAAACAGCGAGGCTAAAGCTAACCGGCTAAAGCCGGTGGTTTTAACCTCACGATGGAAAATAAAATATATTTCAATCCCTTCAGAAGAAGGCACAGAAGATCAATGACCAGAGAAATCTGGTTGTCCATTCCGGCAATTTTATGAATCAAGAAGAAGCCATAGAAGTTGTTGCCTTGGCCAAGGAATTCATAGAACAGCTTGTTGGTCCGTACCACAAAGGGTTTAAATGTGACAAAACCGAAAACAACGAAATCTAACTTCCGCTTCCACTGGCGCTGCCGCCAGTGGAAGCGGGCCGTTGGGCCTCAAAACGATGAACCAAATAATACTTTTATTTTTCGCAGTCCTCTTGCTTGTTTCGGATACTGCCTGCGCCGGAAAGCATGAATCTCCGCCGCACAAAATGATCGACATCGGTTATTTTAAGTGCGAGTCCTCCCGCAGCATCGAAGGAGGAATTTACGGTAAGGGTCCGTTTAAACGGTTCGGCCCTGAAAAGTCGTCCTGTTCTGCCTCCGAGTGGATTCCGGTCACCCAAGAAGAATTTAAACTGTTGGCAACTGAGTGGTACGGATACGACTGGGGCAAAGAAATTCCGTTTTGGAATCAGAAGAAGTAATGTCAAGGCCCAATCGGGTAGCCAGGGGTTTCTAACCGCCAGCCCCCACACCACCCCACTGTGCGGATCCACAGTAGGCGGTTCCATTGATGTTTAGCTCGTAGCCTGGGTTGAGCAATTTTGCGAAACCCGGGGTTTTATGACAACAACCGTAACCTGTCCAAAAACTGCGAAGGCACCGATGTCACGAAGAGCGCGGGCGAAAGCAGCGACACTGTCATCACCCGACTGACTACGACGCCCTCAACAACATACGCAAGACACGAAAACCGGATTATCTAACGAGAGCTACGAATACGACGACCATGTTCACCGAAAACGAGAAATCTTTTCCGCAACTTGCCGTTGGCGACTGCCATGGACGGCGGAAGGTAGCGAAGTAATCGGCGGGCCGCCGCAAATCGCGCCGAAGAAACACGATGATAAATTAATCACTTCGGCAGTGTTTCTTGAGAGGAGCGCGGGCGTCCCGCCCGCAGTTTGCGGCCGGGACGCCCGCGCTCCCATTACGCCACGCCGCTGAGGTTGCGAGCAAGGCAGGAGCAGTTGCCGGGATGAAATCTGGATTTTTGTGAAGTGTCCTTTAGATAATCCATAAATCCACATCGTGCACGACAGTTCAATCGGAGTTAGAGTTCAGCTCATGCCAGCAGCGCCCATCATCTCGGTTGCTACTATCATTGAACGCGACGGCACATTTTTGTTTGTGGAAGAAACTGTCAAGTCACGGCTCGTGATCAATCAACCGGCGGGACGGCTAGAGGCAGGCGAATCGCTGCTGCAGGCGGCGGTGCGCGAAACCCTGGAAGAAACCGGGTGGACGATCGAGCCGCAGGGTTTGGTGGGCGTGTATCGCTTCAACAGCGAGCGCGAAAATAAAGCCTACCTACGGGTGTGTTTTCACGGCTGTGCTCTGCAACACGACGCGCTTCGGCCGCTCGATGAAGGCATTGTACGCGCGCTGTGGTTGAGCCCTGCGGCGTTGTTACAACGCAGGCACGAGCTACGCACGCCGTTGGTATTGCGTTGTGTGGACGACTATCTGGCCGGGCGTCGTTTTCCGTTGGAACTGCTGGTTGACCTTGCCTAGTCGTCCGTTCTGCCAAAGTGCTTACATGAAACAGGTCTTTATTCGCCATGCGTCGTTGCACTCCCTTGCCGCACAATAAGTCGATGGAAGTACCCCCTCGATTCTAACCACCCCCATCCTGCCCTTCCCCCTTGCAGGGAGAATGAACACTCCGTTCAAGCGGAAAATGAAGCAGCCATTACATAAGTTCCAGACGGCATGCAACACTCGACTAGCGCTAAAACGGCAACGGGATATCGTCCGGATCGACTTGAGCTTTCGCTGCGAGTGTCTTCGTTTGTTTCAGAGGTTCGACGCCGAGTTTTTCTTCAACGTCGCTGGCGATGGCGGCTAAGCGCGCCATAATGCGGGCGTGTAAAAATTCGACGCATTTCCAAATATTTTCCACGCGCTTAAGCAAACTTTCTTCGGCTTCTAAAAATTGATCCGGTGTGCCGCAATAACTTTTCAAGTAATCAGCCACGCTTTGCACGGTGTCTTTGCGCTCGAACGGATACGGCGCGTTGCCCGCTAGGGCAAGCAATTTACTGTATTCCTGCTGCGAATATTTCGCATAGTCGTGCCAGTCTTGAGCGGGCGCGGCGCCTGCTTTGGCATGCAACTGTTGCACATAATTCAGCGCTGTAAAATAACAACGCAGATTAATGACAAGATCGTGCGCTTTTGCCACGGCAGCCTGCGCTTGCAGCAAGCGGCTAACATCGTCTTGCGTTTGCGTATCGGCGCGCATCGCAAGCGCCAAGGCGAACCGCTGCGCCAGCAGCGCTTCGAATTTCACCAATTCGGGTTCGAGCGCAGTCAGAGATTGCGCTGCTGCTTCCAGCGCTTCGGCAGCGGCGTTTTCAGTTGGCGCTTTCACGTTAAATACCACAGCGTCGAATTCCACACCGTGCTGCGCAAGCACGCGCGCGGCAAACGCGTTGATGCGCTGGTTATAGGCGGTTTGGTATTTGGCCAAGAGTTTTGCGTAGTCAGGAACCGCCTGCCGCACTTGCTTGACTAAAATGTCAAACCTGCGTTTGGTTTCTTCCGGGTCGGGTGCGGCATAGGCGGCCTGGCGATGGATGAGCAAATATCGCGTGGGCCAAAACTGTTCCGCCAAATAACTCTTTAATAAAGTATCGTCGCTCTCGCGTTGTTCGGCGTGCGCATTGACTTCGGCGCTTGCGACGAGCTGCTCCGCTTTCACCGCGACACCCAACACAAAACGGTAGTGCATCAAACTCGCCTGCCGGCACAGGCGTTCATAGCGCGCGAGCAGTGCGGTGCCGGGCACATCGGGCACAAATATTCCGCGCGCCGCCACCGCAGTGGCATTGGCGATGCGCTCGAAATCGGACGGATGCGTGGACCAGCGATCCGTATTTTTTTCTTGCAGGTCTTCGGCAATCGCCGCGCGATAACGCTCCGGCAGACTGCGTGACTGTTCGATCAGCATTTTCGGCAAATTATCGCTCAACTTGCCGTCATCCCAGCTGTATGCAAGCCGTTTGCTGACGGCCTCATCGGCCGCGCCGAGCTCTTTGATCCGTATGGTCGTGTCGCGAAACACGCTCGACCCGGCGAGATGCGCTTCGTAACGATCCGCATCGAATTCCATTTGCCGCTGCAAACTGCGGCTGACCAACACACCGAGCTTGAAAAAGATCAGCATCAGTTTGCGGCTCAACCAGATTGCCGCTTTTGCAACCGCCAACATGGTGCCGCGCTGATCGTTATAGCGCTCGATAAGTTCATCTAACTTGTCGTCCCACGCATCGCGCGCGTAGACACAGCGACCGAACCAGTGGTTCACGGCGACGATGAGGTAATTAAATGTCATGCCCGAACGCTGCGCGAAGTGGCCAAGCTCGTGGGCGATCACCCCGGCAAGTTGGCGCGCGCTCAATCCACCCACCAGCGGTAAACCCACCGTGAGAATGAGCTGCCCGGAAGACAACCCCAGCACGCCGTGTTTGGCACTGGCTGAAGCATTCGCGGCGCAGTCGACGTGAATTTCAACCGGCATCGGTGCGCCGATGCGCTGGGCAATCAGATCGACGAAGGCAAAAAATAATGGATCGTCTTGATGACTGAGTTTCAACGGCCAATGAGTTTGCGTTGCTGGAGCAAACAACGGTTTGATCATAAACACCGTGAGCACGCCGCCGACCACGCTCAGGGTTGCGTACAGCAACATCCATGCGTAACCCCAAGGGCGTGACGGGATAAACCAGTCCCAATTATTCAACACGTGCCAGAGCGTCGCCGACGCCACGCTGATAACAAAAGTCACGTAGAGGGCGGGCAACAGAATCATCAACAGCGCGACGGCAAGCAGCGCAGCACGATATTTTGCAGTCAACGCAACCTGCGGAATTTCGCCGGAAAAGGCTTCTTTTATAGTGCGCAGGTTGAGTGCCGCTTGCGCGGTATTGATGGTCGAACTCATGCGCTCAAGCGGCGGGCCATCGGTTGCCACCGGCCGGATGGCGCATTGCGCGCCGATGGCTTCAAAACGGGTTTGAAACTGGGTCGCGGTGTTTTGGTCCACATTGGCTTTTACCACACGCGGCGATCCGCTTAATAACAATGCGGCTTGCGCGGTATCGATGTGTGCCAGGCGCGCCAGCTCGACACCCACTTGGGCTGCAATAAATCCTTTGCGAACGTTTCCAGTCAGGACGACGTTGTAACGCCGCTGGCCAATCGAAGGCTTGGGTTTGGCTGCTGACGGTTCGGTCATGGCGAGTCGCTGCTATCGAATCAAGTACATTATCGGCAGCTAAAAACCGGCAATTAGGCCGCTTTGAGGTAGAATTGCCCGCGCGCTCATTGCCTCCATAACTTATGAACCTGACGTCTCGACCTGATCCAGCCGAACACCGCCCTGCCTCGCAGGCGGCACCGCGCATCATGATCGGCATGTCGGGTGGCGTGGACTCGTCGGTGGCCGCTTATCTACTGCAACGCGCGGGCTACCGGGTCGAAGCGTTGTTCATGAAAAACTGGGACGAAGACGACGACGCGGAATTTTGCAGCGCAACGCAAGACCTCGCCGATGCGCAAGCGGTGTGCGAGCAGCTCGCGCTGCCGCTGCACACGCGCAACTTTGCCGCCGAGTATTGGGATCAAGTATTTGCATTTTGTCTGGAAGAGTTTCGCGCCGGGCGCACGCCCAATCCCGACGTGTTATGCAATCGCGAAATTAAATTCAAAGTATTTCTGGATCATGCACTGGCACTGGGCGCAGAAAAAATGGCGACCGGGCATTATGCGCGCATCGCGCGGCGCGACGGGTATCTGCGGCTGCTCAAGGCGCATGATCTTGACAAGGATCAAAGTTACTTTCTGTATGCGTTGCGCCAGGAACAGCTGGCCCACGCGCTGTTTCCGCTGGGTGAACTCACCAAACCCGCCGTGCGTGCGCTCGCGGCACAGCAAGGTTTCGCTACGCACGACAAAAAAGACAGTACCGGCATCTGCTTCATCGGCGAACGCAAATTCAAAGAATTTCTAAGCCGCTACCTGCCCGCCCAGCCCGGCGACATCGTCACGCCGGACGGCAAAATCATCGGCCGCCATGCAGGCCTGATGTACCACACATTGGGCCAGCGTAAAGGCTTGAACATCGGCGGGCGTCGCGACGCCACCGAGCAACCCTGGTATGTCGCAGCAAAAAATTTGCAACACAACACGTTAACTGTCGTGCAAGGCGATCAGCACCCATTGCTGTTTTCGCAGTCGCTTACGGCGCAACACGTCAATTGGATTGCGGGCGAACCCCCGGCGCTGCCGCTGCGCTGCGCGGCGAAAACCCGCTACCGCCAGGCGGACCAGAATTGCGTCATTGAATCTGTCAACACCGACACTTATCGCGTGCGCTTCGACGCACCACAACGTGCCGTCACACCCGGACAGTCGGTCGTTTTTTATCAAGACGACGAATGCCTGGGCGGCGGAATAATAATCCTAGAAACCTCAGTTGACCGCTGCAAGGCATAAGCAAGTGTACGCAGGTATTGATATTTTATTTTTTCTAGGCCTCACCCTTGAGGTGAGGCCCGCTACGGTCTGCGGAGCACGCCCCGTTGTGCGCATGGCGGCGTTGCAACTCGTCGGAATAGCTCGCTATTCCTCGCTCGTTGCGCCTTGCCCTACACCCAACGAGTCGCACTCCGCAGACCGTTCAACTGAGGTTTCTAGGATAATTCGAGGCAACAATGACTAAATCTTTACAGGACCGCGTGATCGCGCTGGCCGGCGTGTATCA
>JACQEQ010000270.1 GCA_016200445.1 Gammaproteobacteria bacterium
CCTCAGGCATCCAGGTCGGCAAGATGCGCGTGCCGTTGGGCGTGATCGGCATCATCTACGAATCGCGTCCCAACGTTACCGCCGATGCAGCCGGGCTGTGCCTGAAATCCGGCAACGCCTGCATCCTGCGCGGCGACACTCTCCGCGACCAACAGTGTTTCCATCGCGTTGCACACACCGTAGCGATGCGTCTTGGCGTTGAAGGCAATCGGAATCGCCTTGGCCAGATCCGCCTTGTCGTCGATGTACACATGGCAGATACCGTCGAGGTGTTTAATCACCGGCACGCGCGCTTCGCGGCTGACCATCTCGATCAGCCCTTTGCCGCCGCGCGGCACGATCACATCCACATAGCTCACGAGCTTGACTAATTCATTCACCGCCGCACGCTCGGTGGTCTCGACCACCTGCACCGCGTCGTCGGGCAATTCCGCCGCGCGCAACCCGGCACGAACGCAGGCCGCAATCGCGTGATTAGAGTGATACGCCTCCGAGCCACCGCGCAAAATGGTCGCGTTGCCGGACTTCAAACACAGTGCCGCCGCATCCGCCGTCACGTTCGGGCGCGATTCGTAAATAATGCCGATCACGCCCAACGGCACGCGCATCTTGCCGACCTGAATGCCCGACGGCCGGTAATTCAAATTGGTGATCTCGCCGACCGGATCGGATAATGTCGCGACCTGGCGCACGCCGTCAGCCATCGCGTCGATGCGCGCGTCGTTTAATTCCAAACGATCCAACAACGCGGCATCCTGCCCGGACTTTTTACCTGCATCCATATCCTTGCGATTTTCCGCCAATAGCTGCGCACGGCTGCTTTCCAGCATGGCGGCCATCGCTAACAATGCCGCGTTTTTCTGCGCGGTCGTCGCACGCGCCAACACCCGCGACGCGGCGCGTGCACGTTGACCCACTTGTTGCATGTATTCGGGAATATTCATTGCTGCACCTGCTTGATTAGGATGACGCTCAACAGCCACCTTTTTTCTTTACGTCCGCCATGTAGCCTTCCAAATTAACATAGCCCGCCGGCGCATACAGAATTGCACCGGGCCGCGCTTTTAGATGTTCACTATAGCTAGAAATCATTTGATCAAACACCGGACACGCGGCCTGCGGATTCTGCATCAGCTCGTACGTTAAACCCATGTTGAGGTAGAGGTTGGTAAGCGCATCATATTTCTTCTGCTCCGTATACAAGTCGCGGGCTTTCTCAAAATACTCAATCGACTTGGAATAGCGTGTGTCATAGCTTACCGAAGGTTCGATGAAGCCATTATTACGAAAGTACTGCTCGGATTTTTTCACTGCATCGGACCGGAAAAAAAGCCCGTATTGGCGATACGCCTCCGCAAGCCCGGCGTTATCGTGCTGTTGCGTGTAGATTTCGATGGCTTCTTGAATTTGATTTTCGGCGGGAACCGGGCGCCGTTCTTGGGTGTAGAGCGCCTGTGCAATCCGCAATTTTTCTGCCGGATCTGTCGTGGGCTGAATCGCAACTCCGGCACAGCCGGCCAGGATCGAGAAACACACTGCCGCACAAAAAATCTTAAGCCATAGTTTCATGCCAGCGTCCTTATCATGACTCTTCCTATCTATTGTTCGTAACCGGGCGCCCGAACAACGCGGTGCCGCTCATCGCCAGCCCCAAGTCTAACAACTCGTCCCACGCATTGCCCGCTTCGCGACCTTTGATGATGCGGTCGATGTTGCCGCAGCGGCGCAAGATGTGGCGCCAACGCATTGCGCTGTGGCGGCTCAAGGCTTTCTCAAACAGCGGCTTGCGCTTGTCCCACACGCGATGTTTGGCGAGTAGCGCGGACATCGGCGTGCCATTCTTTTTGTCCTGCGCCATCGTGCACAACGTGCGTACTTCACGCGACAACGCCCACAACAGCAACACCGGATCTTCGCCCTCGCCGCGCAACCCGTCGAGCATACGCGCCACGCGTGCGGCATCGCCTGCCAAGGCTGCGTCGGCCAAACCATAAACGTCAAAACGCGCACTGTCGACCACGGCGGCGGTGATATTGTCGACATCCACTGTGCCGCTGCCGAACAGCAACACCAGCTTGTCGATCTCCTGTGCGGCCGCGAGCAAATGACCTTCCACGCGCTCGGCCAGCAGCGTCACCGCGTCAGCAGTCGGCTGCAAACCCTTGGCGCGCATGCGGCGCTCGATCCATGCAGGCAATTGCCCGACTTCGACCGGCCACACTTGCACCACCGTACCGGCATCGTCGATGGCACGAACCCATTTGCTGTTCTGCGCATCCTTGTCAAGCTTCGGCGCCGTGACCAGCACTACCGTGTCTTGCGCCGGACGCCCAGCGTATTCGAGCAGCGCGGTAGTGGCTTTCTCGCCCGGCTTGCCGGAACGCAAACGCAGCTCGAACACGCGGCGTTCGGCGAACAGCGATAGCGAATTGGAGTTCATGAAAAACGCATTCCAGTCGAAGCTCGCATCGACATCGAACACCTGCCGCTCGCCATAACCGTGCTTGCGCGCAGCAGCGCGCAACGTGTCGCAGGCTTCATTCAACTGCAAAGGCTCGTCGCCGCTCACCAGATAAATCGGCGCCAACGCCTTACTGGTTTGCGCGGCGAGCTGGTCGGGGCGGGCACGCATGAACTATTTCGCCTTGGATTGCAGACGCACGAGAATCTGCCGTGCAGCGTCTTGCACCATCACGTTGCGCAATTGCTCCTGCTCGGCGGTTTTTGCCAATACCTGCGCCTCGTCGAAGATCATTTCGCGCGTGATGCGAATTTCCTGCGCATCAGCATTCCAGGCGTTGTTTTTGGCCTGACCGGCAAACGTCACGGTGTAAATCAGCTCGTAGGTTTTTTCGGTTGCGGTGCGGCCAATCGATAACATGTGGCGATCAAAGGCTTCGCTCACGATGCGCAGCGTCGCGGTTGCCTCGTCCACATTGCTGGTGACACGCGCGCCGTTGCTCGTCAGCAGCTGCCGCAGCGGCGCAGCAATCGTGCTCGATGGTTGCTGATCTTGCAGATAGGTCACGTCCATGCCGCGCGGCAATTGCACCGCGCCGCGCAGGTGAAAACCGCAGGCGGTGAGCAGGAACACGGGCAGCAGGATAAATGTCACGAACTGCCACACAGAGAACCTGGAACGCTTGCGAAATTCATAACGGGCCTGAACTAAGACTCCTTCCCGCTGTGAAGGGGGAAGGTTGGCGACTGCATGGATGCAGGAGGTAGAGCAACGCAGGAACAGTTGCCGAAGATGGGGGTCGATATTTTTAACCACCCCCATCCTCGCCTTCCCCCTTGCAGGGAGAAGGGACTGGTTGTTGCAGCCGTTGGCGATGCGAATTTTCATTGATCCGTTCGTTGTCACGCCACCACCACATTCACCAGCTTGCCGGGAACGACGATGACTTTTTTAATCTGCTTGCCGGCAGTGAAACGTTGCACGTTGGCATCCGCCAGCGCTTGCGCTTCGATGTCAGCAGGCTTGGCATCCAGGGCGACTTCGATATGGCCGCGCAGCTTGCCGTTGACCTGCACCACCAGTTCAATGCTGGAACGTGTCAGCGCGGCTGCATCGACGCTCGGCCAGCGCGCATCGATGACTGCATTGTCATGACCCAGCGCCTGCCATAACGCGTGGCTAATATGCGGCACTATCGGCGCGAGCATGATCACCACGTTATCGAGCGCCTCTTGCAGCACGGCGCGGCCTTGCGTCGAATGGTCGTCCCCTCCCCGCGTAGAACCAACGCGGTGGGAATCATCGAATTTATAGAGCGCGTTGATCAGCTCCATCACCGACGCGATGGCGGTATTAAAGGTGCGGCGGCGTGCGTAATCGTCCGTCACTTTCGCCAAGGTTTCGTGCAGCATGCGGCGCATCGCGCGCTGTGCGTCGTTGAGCACCGCAACCTCGACGCGCGCGGCGGTACCCATTCCCACATGGGTGTGCACCAGCTTCCACAGGCGTTTTAAAAACCGCGCCGCGCCTTCCACCCCGGCATCGCTCCACTCCAAGGTTTGCTCCGGCGGCGCGGCGAACATCACGAACAGGCGCGCGGTGTCGGCACCATGCAGTTCGATGAGCTGCTGCGGATCGATGCCGTTGTTCTTCGACTTCGACATGGTGCCGATGCCGCCATCCTCAACCAGTTGGCCGTCACTCTTTAATATTGCGACTATCTGAATACCTGTGTTGTCGATTTTGACCTCGACATCAGCAGGGTTGAAATACTGAATTCGTCCATTCGCCGGTTTACGAAAAAAGATATGGTTTAGCACCATGCCCTGCGTGAGCAAGCGCTTAAACGGCTCGTCGTAAGACACCAATTTCAAATCCCGCATGACCTTCGACCAAAAGCGCGAATACAGCAAATGCAGGATCGCGTGTTCAATACCACCGATGTATTGGTCCACCGGCATCCAATAATCGGTTTCGCGGTCGACCATCGCGCTCGCGCTGCGCCCGCTCGCGAAACGTGCGTAATACCACGACGAATCCACGAAGGTGTCCATGGTGTCGGTTTCGCGCTGCGCATTGGCGCCGCACTTCGGGCATTTACAGTTCACAAAGTCCGCGCGCTTGTTCAGCGGATTGCCGCTGCCGTCCGGTACGCAATCCTCCGGCAGCACCACCGGCAAATCCTTGTCAGGCACCGGCACGTCGCCGCAGTGCGCGCAATGAATGATCGGGATCGGACAACCCCAATAACGTTGACGCGAGATACCCCAATCGCGCAGGCGCCACATCGTTTTCTTTTCGCCGAGACCTTTGGCGTTGAGATCGGCGGCGATGGCGTCGACCGCGGCAGAATATTCCAGATCGTTGTACTTTCCGGAATTTATGCAATACAAGGAAACGCTGGTAGTAGTTTTTCCTTTTTCTCCGTACCACTCTTTCCACTGTGCCGGATCGAAATCAAAAACCGCGTAGCCGTCACCTTGAACATCTGCATCACCTTTCTTGCGGCGCTCTTCAATCGCGGAAGTAATGACTTGTTTAATCGGCAACCCATACTGCTTCGCGAAATAAAAATCGCGCTCGTCATGCGCGGGCACCGCCATCACCGCGCCTTCCCCATAACTCATCAGCACATAATTGCCGACCCATACCGGAATCGGCTCGCCGGTGAGCGGATGGACGACGCTCAGGCCGGTCGGCATGCCTTTCTTCTCCATGGTCGCCATGTCCGCTTCCATGACCGAGCCGTGCTTGCACTCGTCGATAAATGCCGCGAGCTTGACATTACTACGCGCCGCATGCGTCGCGAGCGGATGCTCGGCCGCTACCGCGCAAAAGGTCACGCCCATGATGGTGTCGGCGCGCGTGGTGAAGACCCACAACAGTGCTTCATCGTCCTCAACCTCACTCCCTCTCCCTGAGGGAGAGGGAGGCGAGCCGAGCGCGCTACGCGTGACTCCATTTACTCGAAATGCAAAGCGCACGCCCACGCTCTTGCCGATCCAGTTCGCCTGCATGGTGCGCACGCGCTCCGGCCAATCGGGAAGCTTGGCCAGATCGCCCAGCAATTCCTCCGC
>JACQEQ010000037.1 GCA_016200445.1 Gammaproteobacteria bacterium
TCCAGCTTCTCCGCCATGCAGTATCCCTCTTGCCGGTTCGACACGAGTACCGTGCATGATAATTATAGTAGTTGTCATGGTAATAGGTAAGTATCAATAGTAACTTGCCTCAAACACGCGCAGGAAATAGGCAAAACGCCCTTTCGGGCTATGCGGGAGTAGCTTATGGCAATGAACAAAATTCGGTTCCAAGCGAGACCGTCAATGCGCGATTTCCAGCGCCAGTACGGAACCGACGCGCAATGCGAAGCGGCGGGTTTGCTTTGCACTGGCCTAGGGATGGAGCCCGCACCGTTATGTGCGCACCCACCATGGACGTAAGTTGTGGGCACCTTGTTCAAACACACCAAGCTGCTCTCGTCGATTTAGTTTTTGTCGATCTACCACTGATGCAATGCAAGGACGCAGTGGCATCTTGGTACTCAAGTGAGCTACATGACGGCCAAGCTGATCAAGCACAAGCTGCTGCAACAGATGGTGTTGCATGAAGAACCGTGCCTACTTGGAAATCGACGATGCCGGAGGGGAAGCAAAAAAGCGCGGCCGAGGTTCGGACAACAAGTCAGCCTTTGTGGCGGCGGTGCAAACCAGTGCCGAGGGCAAGCGGCTCTTTATGTGCTTGACGCTCGTGACGGGCTTTTACACATCAGCACGCAAACACTAGGCAGCCAATCGGCTGGCCCCGACAACGCATGTGCGGATAACCCTGTAGTGTATCGGGCCCGTTACGCACTCCGCTGCGGGGCACAAACGCCATGTGGTCGTCGGTGGTGGCCGACACGCCATACATCGCTCGAAGTTTCGTTGGGTCACACGCTGCTGGGCAACCTAAAGCTGACCCTACCACTCGATCAATCATGCCAAGCATGCGTATCGTTATCTGGCTGAGTTTGCTTGTCGCTTTAATCGCCGTTTAGATTTCTCAACCATGGTGCCACGTTTACTTCGTACTGCCATCACAACTCAACCTTATCCTCGCAGCGTTTTGCGAGTGCCTGAGCAGGTGCAAATCAGGCAGAATTTAAACATTACGAATCGTCGAATCTTTTTACATTGATGCAGAAGGCACGGCATTAATTTAATTGTAATCATGTAGATACATAGTTGGCCTAAACAGTGCATTCGCAACCTTCAGTATTTAACCTAGTAGATGCACTGGAGAACCTATGAATCGCATTATGAAATTTACCGCTTCAATAGCTATCGCTACGGCAAGCTTGGTGAGCGCACAGCAAGCCCAGGCTCTCGCCATCAGCATTAGCGACGGCGTGAGCACCATTTCCGCTTCGGACACTAACAACGACGGCGTGGTATTTCTGAACTCGGCGCTAGGCGCATGGGGTGTTAACGTTGTGACTGGCTTGGCTGATCCTGCGATCGGTACCCCACAAACTTATGGCCTACATCTAAACTCGGTCAATGTCGGTGGTGGTACGGGAACTTTAACCGTAATGATTTCCGATACCAACCTAACGAATCGTTCGCGACTTATCTGAGCACGAGCAATACAGAATTTGGTCTTGACACATTATTGTCCTCGTCAGGAGCCTATAACGGCGCATTTTCCGATACGGATTCGGACTACATTAACGGGCTAATCGGTCAGTACTCGATGACGCTGGTCGGTTACATCACACATGATCAGGCATGGGATATTTCCAGCTTTGACTATGAAGTCAAAGTCCCTGAGCCAATGACCTTGGCATTGTTTGGTGCAGGATTGATCGGACTCGGCTTGGTTAGCCGGCGTAAACGTCAAAACTAAAATCTGTAACTGTCGTAGTTTTTGCTAAAAGCCCCGGACGAACCGGGGCTTTTTTTTGCGAGTATAATCGAGATGAATCACTGTTTTTTGCGTGCAGCGCGGACGCTGGCAGTGCGGTAGGGATTGGAACTGGTCTTGAATTCCAACTTCAACGGCGTGCCACGGATATGTAAATCATCACGGAATTTCTTAGCAAGAAACCGCTTGTAGGCTTCAGGAACAGCGTCAGTTTGATTGCCGTGCACAATGATCAACGGCGGGTTTTTTCCACCTTGATGCGCGTAGCGAAGCTTAATGCGCCGCCCATGCACCAGCGGGGGCTGGTGTTGTAACAACGCTTCTTCGAGCAGCCGTGTCAACACTGGGGTGGGAAACGAACTCATTGCGGCCGTATAGGACTCAGTCACGGATCCAAACAGGTCGCCGACACCGCTGCCATGCAATGCCGAGATAAAATGAAAGCGGGCGTAATCTAAAAACGAAAGTTTACGTTCCAGTTCGGTTTTTATACGTTCGCGCTTGTCGGACGCCAATCCATCCCACTTGTTAATGGCAATCACCAGACCGCGGCCTGCATTCAACAAATGGCCAAGCAAATGCGCATCCTGGTTACTGACTTCTTGCTGCGCATCCAACACTAAAATAACAACATGCGCTACTTCGATAGCTTGGAGCGCTTTGATGACGCTAAATTTTTCGATGGCCTCAGTGACATGGCCACGCCGCCGCACTCCGGCGGTATCTATCAATGTATAGCGCTGCTCGTCGCGTGTGAACGGTATGGAAATGCTGTCGCGTGTCGTGCCTGGCATGTCGAACACGATCACCCGGTTTTCACCTAGCATGCGATTGACTAAGGTGGACTTGCCGACGTTAGGTCGTCCGATAATCGCGATGCGGATACCCTCGCTTTCACTCGGTGCCTCATCGGTTGCCGGAAACGTGTTCAGTACCGATTCCATCAGCGTTGCAACACCGCTGCCGTGCGATGCCGCAATCAGCCAGGGTTCGCCCAACGCCAACGCATGAAATTCGGTACGCGCCAGATCCGGATTCAAGCCTTCGGATTTATTAACAACTAGGTACACCGGCTTGCCGGTTCGACGTAATTCGGCTGCGATGGTCTCGTCTGCGGTCGTTAAACCCTCCCGCACGTCGACCAGAAAAAAGATCACGTCGGATTCGCGCATCGCGGCGCGCGCTTGTTCGGCGGTCAGCGCTTCAATGCCTTCGTCAGATCCGCTCAACCCGCCAGTGTCGACCACAATATAACCGCGCGCGCCGACACGGCCAATGCCGTAATTACGGTCGCGGGTAAGCCCCGGCTGATCGGCGACTAGCGCATCGCGCGTGCGCGTTAGGCAATTAAACAGCGTGGACTTACCGACGTTTGGCCGGCCTACAATAGCGATGACGAGTTGCATGTTTGAATATGTCGCGACCTGTTACAGATCGGTATTGGGCACGCGGCGCGCACCCTAATGTGAACAACTTAAAGTCTTAGGAACCGGTACGAAATGCGGCCAACACGCCGTTCTCGTCACGAACATACAGTTTTTGATCTGAAACCCATGGCGCGAGACGAATCCCACCCGGCACCGAAAAAATCGGTGTTTCTTCATCAACGCTGACTTTGCCGGAGACAACGGCACGGCGGTCCGCATCATCCATTCGAATGCGCGCCACGAAGCGTCCGTCAGCACGCGTCATCCAATGGATATAACCCTGGAAATCACCGACGGCAACATAATCGCCCAGTAACGCAGGCGCTGTGGTTGCTCGCCCATGAAGCTTGTCTTGACGCCACAACGTGGCACCTGATGCGCGATCCAGCGCCCATAACTCTCCGCTGTTATCGCTAAAATACACTTGCCCCTCGTCAATCGCGATATCGACGTACGATGACGCTTCACGCGACCATACGATCTGCCCGCTCTCAAGAGTAAGTGCCGCGACTTGACCTTGGTAAGTCACGGTATAGACCATGTTCTCAAATATGCGCGGCGTAGAATCTATGTCGATCAACCGCTCAATCTCCGAGCGTCCACGAGATACTGCAACGGCGGTTTCCCATAGTCGCTTGCCATTATGCAGACTAAACGCAGCTAAGTGGCCACTCGCAAAACCAACAATAACCCTTTCGCCAACCACTACGGGGCGTCCACCACCGCGCAAACTCAAAGCCGGCACGCTATTGGAGCTCACCCAGATGCGTTGCCCGGTGCGCGCATCGAGCGCAACGACCTTGCCATCACCAATGCTGGCGATGACCTTGTCAGAAGTCACTTGTGGGGCCGCGAGGATTTCGCTCGACAAGGGTGTGCGCCATTTGACGCTACCGTTCTTCGTATCCAATGCAAACAACTCGCCGTCTTCACTACCAACGACAACCAACCCGTTCCCTGCACCGGCACCGGATGACAGCCTTGCGTCTAACTTGACGTCCCAGCGGAACGTACCGCGTGCCGCGTCATAACAGGCAACCCGGCCATTGAATTCGCTGGTAAAAATTTGCCCCTCATATTCGACTGGAACTAAACCGAAACCGCGCCGCCGGGTATCGACATTTAACTGGGCGCTCCATGCAAGTTTGACCGGCAGCGTGGCTTCGAACGTTACCAAGTCCGCCGGACGGCTCGTGTCATTTTCCGAGATCACCTTGTCGCCACCGCAGGCGCATAACAGTAGTGCCGATGCGCTTAAGATACCGATCCGTTTCATGTACGCGGTAACTCGGGGGTTGAGGTGCCGCCACCGACATCATCTAACTTCATCTGTAACTCGGCACGATTGCGCGCCTGGGCGGTAAGCGCCGCAATGGCACTGCCATAGGCGCTGCGTGCATTGTCGATTTGACCCAGAGCGCGATACAAATCACCTTCCAGTTCTTTGTACGCCACCACGAACCCGGCCGGTGGTTCGTTGCCAAGCAAAGTCAGCGCTTGTTGAAACTCGCCACTCTCCATTAATACACGCGCCATACGAAGGCGTCCGATATATACCATTTCCTGTGGCTTGCCGTGGTCCAGTACCCACTGCAAATGCGTGTTCAGTGATTCAACTTGTTGGTCTTCGGTTTGATAAACTTCCACGTGCTTCTCCTATAACTATAAAATGAGTTCGCGTAACGACGCGGCTAAATTGTCCATCGATATTTCTTGTTGTGCACGCTCTTCGCGCAAGAATTTTACACCCACTATATTCTTCGCCAATTCTTCATCACCCAACAGCAACGCGACACGCGCACCGGATTTGTCCGCACGCTTAAATTGCGACTTGAAACTACCACCACCACAGTTCATGACCAGACGTAACCCCGGCAGCGCATCACGCAAAGATTCCACCAATTTCACACCAGCACGCTCTGCGTGTTCACCCGCCACCAACAGATATAGATGCGGTGGCTGCGGCGCCGGCAAGCCCGCTTGCGACTCGATTAAACTCAGTAATCGCTCCAGGCCGATCGCAAATCCGATGGCTGGCGCGGCCTTGCCGCCGAGCTGCTCAATCAAACCATCATAACGTCCGCCCGCGCACACGGTACCTTGCGCGCCCAATTGATCCGTCACCCACTCGAACACGGTCTTGCTGTAATAGTCTAGACCGCGCACCAGACGCGGATTCACCGTATACAGTACACCGGCACTGTCAAGCAGGGTTTTCAACCGTTCGAAATGTGCCAGAGATTCAGCATCCAGATGTTCTGATAATTGCGGCGCAGCAAGAATCAGCTCACGCATGTCAGGGTTTTTGCTGTCGAGAATCCGCAACGGGTTAGTAGTCAAGCGCCGCTGGCTGTCTTCGTCAAGCGCCTCCCGATGACCGTTAAAATACTCAACCAAGTGTCCGCGATAGATCTGCCGCGCTGCCAGTGTGCCTAGCGAATTAATTTGTAACACCAGACTCGTGACACCCAATGACTTCCAGATACGCGCCGTCATCGCGATCAGCTCGCCGTCAATATCCGGTCCCTCCATGCCGAACGCTTCAATACCAGCTTGATGAAACTGACGGTAACGGCCCTTCTGTGGCCGCTCGTGCCGAAACATCGCACCCATATACCACAGGCGTTGAATCTGATTGTGCAATAACCCATGTTCAATGCCTGCGCGCACGCAACCCGCCGTGCCTTCAGGGCGCAATGACAACCGTTCGTGATTCAAATCTTCGAACGTATACATTTCCTTTTCAACGATGTCGGTAACTTCACCGATGGAGCGCTGGAACAGTTCGGTTTTTTCCGCGAGCGGCAGACGGATTTCGCTATACCCGTAAGCGCTGAACGTATCGCGCAACGTCTGCTCGACACGCTGCCACAACGGCGTTTCTTGCGGCAAAATATCTTTCATGCCGCGTACGGCCTGGATTTGCTGCGACATATTGGATTATTTGCCTACAACAGACTGGATTGGAATTACACGGCGCGTATCCGCACCGCTGTCTTTGCGCAGTTGTATCTGGCGACGAATCGCTTTCTCCAATTCATCGACCAACTGCTCGTTGTCGACTTTGTGATCGGGCTTGCCGTCGACATACATCAAATTGTGCGGTGTGCCGCCGGTCAATCCAATGCTCGCTTCACGTGCTTCACCCGGACCGTTGACCACACAACCAATCACCGCCACATCGAGCGGCTCGGTGATATCTTCCAGGCGCATCTCTAGCGCATTGACCGTAGATATCACATCAAAATTTTGCCGCGAGCACGACGGGCATGCGATTAAATTGATGCCTTTGCTGCGAATATGCAGGCTTTTTAAAATATCAAAACCCACCTTGATTTCTTCTACTGGCTCGGCGGCCAGCGACACGCGGATCGTATCGCCGATGCCTTCTGCCAACAACATGCCCATGCCGACCGCCGACTTCACCGCGCCGGAGCGAAAGCCCCCGGCTTCGGTAATACCGAGATGCAAGGGATTATCGATTTGCGCCGCCAGCAAGCGATATGCAGCCACCGCCATGAAGACATCCGACGCCTTGACGCTGATTTTGAAATTATTGAAATTTAGGCGCGTTAAAATTTCCACATGGCGCAGCGCAGATTCGACCAGCGCCTCGGGCGATGGCTCGCCGTATTTTTTCTGTAATTCTTTTTCCAGCGAACCGGCATTCACGCCGATGCGGATCGGTACGTTTTTGTCGCGCGCCGACTCCACCACTGCATGCACGCGGTCATCGCGGCCAATGTTGCCCGGATTGATTCGCAAACAGTCAACACCAAGCTCCAAGACACGCAACGCAATCCGATGATCGAAGTGGATATCGGACACCAAAGGCACGCTAACGCGCTTACGAATCTCACCGAATGCATCGGCCGCCTCCATCGTGGGCACCGACACGCGCACGATATCGGCGCCTGCTTTTTGTATACGCTGAATCTGCGCAACCGTGGCATCGACGTCGGTAGTTTCGGTATTAGTCATGCTCTGCACCGAAACTGGCGCATCGCCGCCAACCGCGACTGAACCGACCATGATTTGACGCGACTTCCGCCGCACAATAGTGTGCTTGTAAAGCATGTTTATTCGCCTCCCGGCTCGATACGGTTATCTTGTGCCGAGCCTACTTGAAATACCGCCGATTCACGTTGCTGATGCGGTGTCATGTCAACATGCGCACCATTGAGCCGAACCTGCACACTCTTAACCGCACCCAGCATCAACTTGAATGGTGCCTGCCCTTTAACGACACGCGTCTCGCCCGCATGAACGGCCTCATACACCAAACGCCGCTCGCCGGCGTCATAAATTTCGACCCACGAGTCGCCAGTAAATTCCAGCACCAACGCAGAAACCGGCGTAGACGGAGGCAAAGCCTCGATAACATCCGCGCTCACTGTACTTGCTGGAGCTGAAATGTCTTGTACGGGTAAATTCGGATCAGCAACACGTTCTGGCGCCGGAGTCGTAACCACCTTAGGAACCACACTCGGGACAACCTGTCGTGGCTGGTCTATCGACGAAACAGAACCACCGCTCTTGTCGGTCATTTGAAATACCAACCACGCGCCTACTAACAGTGTGGCGAGCATGCCTGCAGCACCAAGCCAGGCCGGACGTGGCTGTGACAGATCGGACGACCGCGGAGTGTAGAGCTTGGTAGATACCACGGTCGATTTCACCCCAGCGATGTGCTCACGTACACCGGGATAATTTTCCACAATCTCGTTGGACGGTAAATTTAGAAATTTGGCATAGGCGCGCAAGTAACCGCAAATATACGACGGCCCTGGTAATCGGCTTAGGTCTTGCTGTTCCAGAGCATCAAGATGCCGCACTTGTAAATGCAACTGACCCGCCACTTCCTCGATGGTCAGTTGTCGCGCCAAACGCGCCTTCATTAAGCGTTCTCCGACATCGGCTACCACATCCGGCTGGGGTTCCTGTGAAATGTCTTGCTCAGTCACTTGGGGAACCCCGCTTCGAGCGCTTTGATCTGTTGCGCCTCGCTGGAATCTGGAAATTGCGTATACAGCTGCGTCATGTAACGTTGCGCCGCCGCATGGTCACCCAGCAAATGTTCGACTTGCACCGCCACGAATAATCCTTGCGCCGGCAATTGCGCGCTTACTTCATAGCGCTGTAGATAACCGCGCGCGCTTAAGGATTGTTTACGCTCAAACTGCACCCGCGCCATGCCCAATAACGCACCAAGCATGTTCGCATCGACTTTCAACGCTTGGCGTAAATAATTTTCGGCCTTATCAAGATCTGGCACACGCAAGGCACACAACCCGGCATTTTCCAGTGCCGTAGCTGGGGTGGAGTAGGTTGGATCACGTAACGCGATACGGAATTGTTCTTCGCCATCCGCAAAACGCCCCTGCCCACACAAGAACGCACCAAAATTATTATGCACACCGCCATCTAGGGGCAATAGTTTGAGCGCGATACGATAATGTTGTTCAGCCAATTCCATTTGACCAAATTCCTGATAGGCCAGGGCCAGCGAATGTTGTGCCGGAGCGTAGTCCGCGTCTGCCTCAATGGCTCTTTGCAATTTTTCAATCGCAAGTTTGCGCTCACCTTGTTGCAAATAACCCAAGCCCAATTCGGTGTTGGTGCGCGCAACGCGCTCCTTGGCACTGGGCTCAGAACGAGATGGCGAATATCCACATGCACTAATAGTCAGAGCGGTAACGAGCGCGAGAATTACACGTCGCACGTGGCCGGTCCTTGCGCAACGACCAAGCGCTTGAGTGAACGTTTGGTACGGTCCGTGACCTGACCAGCGAGCTGCCCGCACGCAGCATCAATGTCGCCGCCGCGCGTACGGCGCGTGATGGTGACATACCCCGCCTGGGTCAAAATTTCATGGAAACGGTCAATCGCATCCTGCGACGAACGCGCATATTTGGTTTGCGGAAACGGATTAAACGGAATGAGATTTATCTTGGACGGCACATCGCGCAGCAATTTTGCCAGTGCACGCGCGTGCTGCGGCGTGTCGTTGATGCCATCGAGCATGACGTATTCGAAGGTCACGCGATTATTACTGCGCGAGTCATGGTCGACGTAGCGGCGGCAAGCGTCGAGTAACACGCTAATCGGATATTTTTTATTCAGCGGCACCAACACATTGCGCAGCTCGTCGTCTGGCGCGTGCAACGACACCGCCAACGCCACATCGCTGACCTCCTTGAGCGCGTCAATACCCGGCACCACGCCGGCAGTACTCAACGTAATGCGCCGCTTCGACAAACCGTAGGAAAAATCTTCGCGCATCAGCGCAATGGCACTCACCACGTTGTCGAAATTCAACAACGGTTCGCCCATGCCCATCATCACCACGTTGGTGATTTTGCGATCCACCGGGCTATGACCCAACGCACGCGCGGCATTCCACACCTGGCCAATAATCTCAGCCACGCCCAGATTCCGATTGAATCCTTGCTGCGCAGTCGAGCAAAACGTGCAGTTCAGCATGCAGCCGACTTGCGATGACACGCATAACGTGCCGCGATCATCCTCGGGAATGAACACGGTCTCGACACAATTCACGCCATCGACACGCATCAACCATTTGCGTGTGCCATCGTGTGACTTCTGGTCGCTAACAACCTCCGGCGCTTTAATTTCAGCGACTTCGCCCAGCCGATGACGTAAATCCTTACTGATGTTTGTCATCGCATCGAACCGATCAACCAAACCCTGGTGCAACCATTTCAATACCTGTGAGGCGCGAAACGGCTTCTCGCCGATGGCGAGGAAGAATTCCTCCATCGCCTTGCGATCAAGATTCAACAAATTGGTTTTGTCAGTTTGCGTCATGGCTACGCCTCGCGGCGGGTACGTTTATTTGCGCGAGCAGAGGTCACTGCCGCTGAAGAAAAACGCGATCTCCAGCTTGGCGGTATCGGGCGCATCGGAACCGTGCACTGAATTGGCTTCGATGGATTCGGCGAAATCCGCTCGGATGGTGCCCTTGGCGGCTTTCTTTGGATCAGTGGCGCCCATGATATCGCGATTCTTAGCGATCGCGTTCTCACCTTCCAGCACCTGTACCACCACCGGACCGGAGCACATATAAGCGCATAAATCGTTATAGAACGGGCGTTCTTTGTGTACCGCGTAAAATTGCCCGGCTTGCTCGCGACTCATCTGAATCATACGTGATGCCACGACCCTCAACCCTGCTTGTTCGAAACGGGCGACAATCTGGCCAATGACGTTCTTCGCCACTGCATCGGGTTTAATAATCGAAAAGGTACGTTCAATGGCCATGCAAATTCTCCGCAGTCACGTGATGCCCGCCGCAGCGAACAAGATATTGTTCAACAAATAGTTCTAGTTAAAAGCAGGGGCGTATTCTACGCGCCGGAGGGTGGCAGGGGCAATGATATCGGCAAAACGAGGGACGCACTTGTGCTCTGTAGATACCCTGAATTCGAGTATACCCAATCGAAGTGCCACTGCTCTCAACTCTGGAACACCAAATCGTCGTTATTGAAAGCACTCAGTGCAACAATTACGCGCAGAATGCAACTTCTTAACGCAGGCTAAATAAAAAAGGCACAGTGCATTCGCACCGTGCCTTCTAAGCACAACCGATCAAGACAAATTAGTGAGCCTTGTGTTCTTTGATCTCGGTGGTGTGACCTTTGTCATCAATGGAGATGACAACCATCGAGCCGGCCTTGATACTGCCAACTTTCTTGGTCTTGTCGTTGAAATGGCCTTTGAATTCCTTGCCATCTTTATCTTTCAACATGTAGAACTCACCTTCGATTTTCACCAAGGTGGCTTCAACGCCTTTCATTTCCATGGCC
>JACQEQ010000300.1 GCA_016200445.1 Gammaproteobacteria bacterium
GCGCAACGGTAGCGTGCAAGGGCACGCGGATTACCTAACCGAGTTACTAAAAAGCGGCGTGTTGAACCAAGCGATCAGCGTGGTGGACGCGAATGAAGCCTACGTCGCAGCATTACTGTTATTACTCGCCGACACCCAAACTGACATGCACGTACGCGTCGGCATCGGTGCGCTGTTCGAACATCTGCAAGGCACGACAGCATTGCACCACCATGTCGATGCGCTCGGCGTACTTACGTTGCATAGCGATGCACGCGTGCGTGCCGACGCATGCTACTACCTAAGTTTAAGCGGCGAGGCGAGTGCGTTGCGTTTCATCGAGCCGTTGCTCAAAGACCAGGATATGCAGGTACGTGAAATTGCGCGCGAGAGCATGGCCACCTTAAAAGCGGGTTGATACCGATGCTTGCAACTCGCAACTTTCACCCATGTCATCCGCCCAAAACCTGCGATTGAGCAGGCTCAAGAAAAAACACGGCGAGCCGCTAGTCGACCACAAGATCACAACTCGCAAGTGAGATTAAGCCCGCTCGTTCGTTGTATCCCACGCTATTGTTTATCTCAAAGTAGGCAACGGTTCATGTCTATATATGTCTACACTCAACCCCTTAAGTATTGTCGTTAGCCCGGTGCGCTTCTTCTCGCAAAAAAAATGCTGGCTAGGTGCGGCTGCGTTTTGGATGTTGGCGGTGCTGTTGCGCTGGGGAATTGCACCGTACTATGAAAAAATACCGGCCGATTATTTCATGGAGACCCAGTACACGGCCAAATTATGGTCACGTCAAACGCCTGCGTCAGATGCGGTGGAGAGCGATAGTATGGTGCGCCGCCGTGATCAAACGCTCACCAGGAGCGCGGCGCACTCCATCATCCAGGGCGATGCGCATTGGTTGACGGCCACCGGCATACTGATTTTCGAAACCCTGAATACATACGGTGTCGACCGCCGCACACGGCAAAACTTAACGAGTTATGGTGACCAGGAACGCACTGGTCAATACCTGTTCCCACCGCATACACTCAAGCAACAATATGACTTTTGGGATCCGATTTATGCCGGGCCGAACCGCATGACCTTCGCTCAGGTGGATCGATTTCGTGACATTGAGGTTTACGTGTTTGACTCCCGAGCGGAAGGTCTCGATGAGACAGCGGGTTATAGATCATCGCCGGATGTGCCGGAGAAATACCGCGTGCTGACCTACGGCAAGGGCCGTCTCTGGGTCGAGCCGGTTTCAGGAGTAGTCGTCGATCATGAGGATGGGGGAACGAGCTATTATGTCGAGCTGAAATCGGGACGATATGTCGGTGAACCGATAAATCAATGGTATGCACGCTACACGCCGGAAACGATTCAAGCGCAGCTCCAGTTTGCCAAGACGTCGCGCCGGTGGATGCTTGCCCTGGAAGTCTGGCTTCCGCTTACGTTCGTTACAACCGGGCTCTTCTGTATCGCCGCCGCATTTTTCGACCGGTATCGGGCAGAGCCATGACGCTGCGCCTTACGACACGGATCGTCTTGTTGTTTGTATTACTCACCACCTTACTTCTGGCCATTGTCGGCACGCTTGCGTATCGCAGCGGCAGTCAAAGCCTACAAGCCGCTACTATCGCGGGGTTACTTGGAGAAGCAATCGAAAAAGAGGCCGCGCTGGATACATGGATTGATACGCGCGGGTACATTCTGCGCGAAATTGCTGAACACGCCGATATGGTTGAGAAAACCGCCACGCTCATCGACGCCATACCTGGATCTCCAATCGCGAGTTCCGCACACACCGTGCTGCTGGGTGCGCTTGATCCGCATCTCACCAATTCGGACGCTGTTTTTTCCGAGTTATTCATTGTGGATGTTCACAGCGGAAAGGTTTTGGTCTCGACTCATCCTTCGGAAGTAGGAAAGGTGAAATTCGGCCGACCCTACTTCGAACACGGCAAATCAAACCTATATGTGCAGGTGCCGTATTATTCCGCAGATATTCACGCCGTAACCATGACCGCCGCGTTGCCGCTGCGCGCGGGTGATGGGCGTGTGGTGGCGGTGCTCGCCGGACGCCTGGATCTCACCCGTTTAAGCCAAATCGTGCAACGCCACAGCGGCCTGCGTCAGAGCGAGGATGCTTTTCTCATAAATGATGCGCGCTACCCCCTGACCCAGCCGCGTTTCATTAATGAGCAGGTGGTCTTACTACGCAAGCTTGATTCCGAGGCGGCTTATCGTTGCGCCGAGCGAAACAGCGGTGTGATGCTGGCGCTCGATTATCGCGGCGTACCATCGATTGTGATGTGCCGCTGGAATACCAAGCGGGGATTCGGTCTAATTATCAAGATTGATGAAGACGAAGCGCTAGCGCCGGTGCATAGCTTTGGGCTGACGTTGATTTTGATCAGTGGTGTTGTGCTACTGATCGGCGCAGGTGTTGCATTTTGGCTGGCGCGCACTATCACCCAGCCGTTACGCAGTTTGCAAGCAAGTGTAAGAGGATTTTCAGAAACACACAGTTCCGGCCGGCTGCCTGAGGCCGCAGGCGATGAGCTTGATGTGCTGGCACATGAGTTTAATCAAATGTCGGTGCGCGTACTTCAGCGCAGCACAGAATTAGTCAACACTAACCAACTGCTGCAGGCGGAGATCGCCGCGCGCAAAGCAGGCGAAGTCACGCGCGACCGTTTGGTTGCGATCCTCGAATCGACCTCCGACTTGGTGAGCATCGCCGATTCCACGGGCCATCTCCTCTATCTCAATCGAGCCGCTCGCACGCTGCTGGGTGTGGGCGCGGATGAAGATATTGTCAACATCGTCATTGCCGACTTCCTTCCCGATCCCGCCAATCACCCCATTTTGACGGAAGGACTTCCCGCCGCTATCCGCCAGGGCAGTTGGAGCGGTGAGAACGTATTGATGAACCGCCGCGGCCAGGAAATATTCATCTCCCAAGTCATCCTCGCGCACAAAACTCCCGACGGAAAGCTGGATGTCTTATCCACCATCATGCGTGACATCACGGAACACAAAAAGACCCAAGTGCAATTGCAGCTGTTCCGCCAACTGCTCGATCGTTCCGCCGATGGCATCTACGTCACCGATCCCATGACCGGGCGTTTCCTTGATGTCAACGAGCGTCAATGCCGCGATTTGGGTTACACACGCGCCGAGATGCTGACGTTAACGGTGTTCGATATTTCGGTGGGCTTCGATCGCAGGATGTTCGATGCTTCCGTCGCACAGCTAAGAGAAGCGGGACAGGTTAACTTCGAGGCAATTGTCCGCCGCAAGGATGGCAGCACCTATCCGGTTGAGATTAACGCGTCGCATATCGTGATCGACCACGAGTATTCCCTGGCCATGGTGCGCGATATCAGCGAACGCATTCAGGCGCGGCAGGAGCTGGAGTTCAAGAACACCTTGCTGTCAACGCAGCAGGAAGCTTCGCCGGACGGTATCCTGGTGGTCGATGCACAGGCCAGAATACTTCACTACAACCAAGTTTTTGTCACGTTGTGGAACCTTCCTACGGCGCTGGCTGCGGCGGGCGAGGATGAGCCGGTGCTGCGCCATGTGGTCGGCAAGCAAGCCGATCCCGTTGCCTTTCTAGAACGGGTAAATTTTCTCTATGCGAATCGCGACCAGCGAAGTCAGGAAGAACTCAAGCTGGCGGATGGGCGAACCGTGGATCGTTATTCCGCACCCATGCATGCAACGGACGGCAGGTATTTGGGGCGGATCTGGTATTTTCGCGACATCACCGAACGTAAACATTCCGAACAAAAATTACGGCTCGCTTCGGAGGCCTTGGCGAATATCGCCGAAGGCGTGCTGATCGCGGATGCCGATAGCAAGATTGTGTTCGCCAATAAGGCTTTCATTGAAACCAGCGGCTATGCGTTGCAGGAAGCCCTGGGCCATACGCCAGCATTTCTACACTCGGGCCGCCAGAATGCCGCCTTTTATAAGACGATGTGGGAGCAATTGCTGGCCACGGGCCATTGGCAGGGCGAAGTGTGGGATCGCCACAAAAACGGGAGCATCTATCCTATTCTTCTGAGTCTGAGTTCCATGCGCGATAGCGATGGAACGATCCATTACGTTTCGGTGTTGCGCGATATCTCGAAATTCAAGCGTTATGAAGCGGAGCTTGAACAACAGGCGCATCATGACGCGCTGACGCAGTTGCCGAACCGGACTTTGTTTCGCATGCGTCTCGATGCGGCGCTGATTCGCGCGCGCAATGGCGGTACCCGCCTCAGTTTGCTGTTTCTCGACCTTGACCGGTTTAAGATTATCAACGACACCTTGGGCCATCCGGTCGGCGACGAATTATTGCGCAACGTCAGCGCGCGCCTGGAGCGTTGCGTGCGCGACACCGATACCGTCGCGCGTTTTGGCGGCGATGAATTCGCTATACTCCTCGATTCACTCGATGCAACCGGCATCGTTGCGAAGCTGGCGCAAAAAATTCTCGATACGCTGGCCGAGGCGTTCGTGATTAATGGCAACGAACTGTTTATTTCCGCCAGCATCGGCATCACTACTTTTCCGGACGACGGCGGAGATATCCAGACATTATTCAAGAATGCCGACAGCGCGATGTATGAGGCGAAGGCTTCCGGACGCAATGCTTACCGCTTCTTTGCTTCGAGTGAGCAGGGAACCTACGCACTTGAAAAACTGCACTTGAGCAATGACCTGCGCCATGCGATCGCACGCCAGGAATTACATCTGGAATACCAGCCGCGCTTCGATTTAAAAACCGGCAAAATAAAAGGCTTCGAAGCGCTCACGCGCTGGCGGCACCCGGTGCACGGAATGATCCCGCCCGACCAATTCATTCCCATCGCCGAGCAAACTGGGCAGATCGAAGCGATCGGCGATTGGGTTTTGCACGAAGCCTGCCGTCAACTGCGCGCCTGGCATGACAGCGGCCTGGTTCTTCAGCGCGTTGCAATCAATCTTTCAGGACTGCAATTTGCCAGGGCCGATTTGCCCCGCCAAATCGCGGCCATACTCAAGGAGTACGCAATCGAACCGAGTCTGCTCGAACTTGAGCTGACCGAGAGTGTTGTCATGGCGGATGCCAAGCGCTCCACGCAGGCTTTAGCCGAATTGAAAGCGATGGGTTTGCTGATCGCCATCGACGATTTTGGCACCGGCTATTCGTCGCTAAGTTATCTGAAACGGTTTCCCGTGACCTATCTGAAAATCGATCAATCGTTCGTTGCCGGTGTGTGCGACAACGCCGACGATGCTGCGATTACCCGCGCCATTATTGCGCTGGCGAAAAGTCTGGGGCTCAAGCTCATTGCCGAAGGCGTTGAAACCGCAGGCCAGCGCGCGTTCCTCGAACGCGAAGAATGCGATGAAGCACAGGGCTTTCTGTTCAGCCACTCGCTGCCGGCGGAGCAAGCCGCTGCGCTGTGTGCATCAATGCTGCGGTAGCCACGGTATTGGGTGCGTATCCAGAGGCCACTTGGTCGTGAATGTTTTCATCCTGTGTGCAAACAACCTGAAGTTTATTCCTCGCGCGCCACACTCTTGATGATGTAGCCGCCGGATTTTTCGTCGTATTCGAGGGCGAGTAGTTTGCGCGTTTGGGCTTCTTCCAGTAGTTCGCCGAACGAACGGAAGCCGTGATAACTCTCGTTGAAGCCGGGGTTGCGGCGCTTTAATGCTTGCTTGACCATCGAGCCCCACACTTTGTCTTCTTCGCCGCGTTCTTCGAATAGCGCTTGCACGGTTTCCATTACCACGTCGAGCGCTTCCTGACGTTTGTCGTCTTCGGTGGGTGGGGTTGTTGCGGTCGGCTTTTCGGCTTTCTCGGCCGTGGTGCGGCGGCGGCGTGTGGCGCGCGGTTTCGCTGCCTCGCGCACCAAGTCGTCGTAGAAAATAAATTCGTCGCAGTTGGCGATGAGCAAGTCAGAGGTTGACTGTTTTACGCCGACGCCGATCACGACCTTGTTGTTCTCGCGCAGCTTGCTGACCAGCGGCGAAAAGTCCGAATCGCCGCTGATGATGACGAACACGTCGACATGCGATTTGGTGTAACACAGATCCAGCGCATCGACGACCAAGCGGATGTCGGCGGAATTTTTGCCGGACTGACGCACATGCGGAATTTCAATCAACTCGAACGCCGCCTCGTGCATCGCCTTCTTGAATTCTTTGTAACGTTCCCAATCGCAATAGGCTTTCTTTACGGTAATGCTGCCCTTGAGCAGCAGGCGCTCCAGTACTTTTTTAATGTCAAAGGCTGCGTATTTCGCGTCACGCACGCCGAGCGCGACATTTTCAAAGTCGCAGAACAGGGCCATGTTTTGAGTTTTAATTTTAGTCGTCATGAGGATCTCGGTTGTTGCCAGCGGCTCGTAGAGCGTAGCAAGTAGGACAGTTTATTAAGGATAGACCAACAAAATCTTAGGTAGGCGGCGCCATCACGGCGAGGTTATAGGCATGCCGGCGGGTGATCAAACCGCTGAATAGAAATACGTCGAGCAGGTTTTCATAGGATTGCGGGCTAATCGTCACGTCGCCGGACCAGCAACCAAGATTTTGGTAAGCGGCAACGGTGCGTGTCAGCACGTCGCGGTCCACGCCGGGAAAAAAACCGGCGCCGGTTTCCAGCGCTGCGATTTCTGCGGCAGGTGCGCTATGCGCAAAAGCGCGAGCGCGTTGATAAGCGCGCATGAAAGCGCGGGCCATGTCAGTGTCCAGCCATTCACGTGTTGCACACAGGCTGCTGAACGCGACCTGGCCAACTGCATCCCCTACGGCTGCGACGACATAACCAACTCCGTCGTGCTCCAACTGCTGCGGTGCCGGACCTTGCAGATGAACGTAGTCGCCTTGCCCGTTGCGAAACGCGTGTTCGATTGCGCGGACGTCACCGGCATCGATCACGTTGAGTTGCGCGAAGTCTACGCCGTGGCAATGCAAGCCGTATTTGAGCATCGCCAGCGGTTGAAAAAAATGATCGACTAAGACATTTTTGCCCACGAGGTTACGCCACGTGAAGTTCGGCTCGGGTTTGCGCCCGGCGATAAAGAATCCGTCACGAACGTTGATTTGCGCGAAGTGCGCAATATGTAAAGCTGCGCCCCGTTCGAGCGCCGCAAAGCTGGTGGCGACGGCCGATTGTGCCACGTGACAGGTGCCGTCAGCGAGGCTGTTGGGTACGGTACGGTCTGGGGTGGCGACGGTATAAGCGGGTTCCAAGCCCTCAGCGCGCAAATAACCCCCGGCCATGCACAGCAGTAGCGGGCTGTAAAACGCCGAGTGGCGCAAGGCCATGATGTTAATTTGCGTCATGAACGCTGCGCTGAGTTCAAATTAAGCTTTGTTTCCCGACCGCCCGGAACTGGGACGTGCCTGCGGCTTGCCGCCGCGTGGACCTCGCGGTGGCTGCGGACCAGAACGCGAGCCGCCGCCGGGTCTGCCGCCGGTACGTGGGGGGTGTTTTTTTGCAGCTGCGTGCGCCGGTTTTGCGCCACCGCCACCACCCCGACGCGGTCCGCCGTTGCGGCCGTTAGGAATTACCTCAGGCTTGATGGATGGGTTGGGGGCGTAGCCAGCAATAACAACTTTGGGCACTTCGCTTTTTAGCACACGTTCAATGTCTTTGAGCAGCTTGTGTTCGTCGACGCACACCAGCGACAACGCTTCACCGGCATTTCCCGCGCGGCCGGTGCGGCCGATGCGGTGTACGTAATCTTCGGGCACGTTGGGTAATTCGAAATTCACAACGTGCGGTAATTGATCGATGTCCAAACCGCGTGCCGCGATGTCGGTGGCGACCAGTACGCGTACGACGCCTTGTTTGAATTCCGCCAATGCGCGCGTGCGTGCGCCCTGACTCTTGTTACCGTGAATGGCAGCGGCCGTGATGCCGTCTTTTTCCAGTTGCTCGGCCAGCCGATTGGCGCCGTGTTTGGTGCGGGTAAATACCAATACCTGCTGCCATTTGTTCGAGCCGATTAAAAATGACAACAGCTCGCGTTTGCGTTCGCGGTCGACCGGGTGCACTACTTGCGTCACCAGTTCGGTAGTGGCATTGCGTCGCGCAACTTGCACGTAGGCAGGTTCGTGCAACAGGCCGTCGGCCAATTGCTTGATCTCATCGGAGAAAGTTGCGGAAAACAGCAGGTTCTGCCGCCGCTTAGGCAGCAGCGCGAGAATTTTGCGAATGTCGCGAATGAAGCCCATGTCCAGCATACGGTCGGCTTCGTCCAGTACCAAGATTTCGACTTTGGACAGGTCTACGGTTTTTTGCGTGACATGATCGAGCAGCCGACCGGGGGTGGCGACTAAAATGTCAACACCACGGCGTAATGTGTCGGCCTGCGGATTAAAGCCCACGCCGCCGAAGACC
>JACQEQ010000301.1 GCA_016200445.1 Gammaproteobacteria bacterium
ACGCGGGGTAAAGCAGGACGATGCGGCCGCGCTCAAATGGTACCGCAAGGCGGCAGAACAAGGTCATGCCCGCGCACAATTGAACCTGGGGCGCATGTATGAAAACGGCAACGGTGTTGTCAAGAACGAGCGTGATGCTTTGCAGTGGTATCAGAAGGCGGCGGATCAAGGCGACGCCGACGCTAAAGCCAATGCGGAGCGCTTGAAACAAGTGGTGCAGCAACAGGCGCAAGCGGAAGCGAAACGGCAATTAACCGCCGTAAAGATTATCGAAGAGTTAAAAGCCACCGAACACGCGGGACACGAATTCCGCAAGACACTGGCAGTCGGCGACGACACCCACTGCGGCCTGGTGATTGAAGTCAAGACCCCCATCGCCAGGATTCAAACCACGATCGGCGAACTCTGGATGAAGATCGCACAGCTTTATCCAGCGCATACGCTCCCGTGCCGTTTTATCGATCGTGTGTACCAAGAACCATAAGCCTGTGCACTACACTGATTGGATGGGTTAGCGAAGTAATCGGCCCGCTACCGCAAATTGCGCCGAAGAAACATGTTGATGGACGGTGTTTATTGACAGGAGCGGGGGCGTCCCGCCCGCAGTTTGCGGCCGGGACGGCCGCGCTCCCATTACGCCGCGCCTCCGCAAATCGTGCCGAAGAAACGCATTGATTAATCAAGCGCTTCGGTGGTGTTTCTTGAGAGTCGCTCAACACAGTGCTCATCGCAACCCCAAGGCAAAACATGCGAACCGGTTCGTTCGCCACTTCCGTATGACGCTCTTCTTCACGCTGCTATTGAGCGTTTACGTCGTCGTGTTCGGCGGTACGCACGTGTATCTGTATCACAAGCTGTACGCGATCTGGCAGCAGCCCGCGTTGTTAATCACGCTGCTCGCGGCACTGGTCATCGCGCCGGTGGTGGTCGGCGTGCTGGCGCATTTCGGCCACGTGCACTGCGTCAAGCTCGTCGCGCAAGTCAGTTATGTGTGGATGGGATTCGCTTTTCTGTTTTTTTGCAGTGCGCTGTTGTTCGATATGTATGAACTGCTGCTCGTGCGCGGCAGTGAATATTTCGCCTTCGACGCCGCACGCGGGTTAATGCCTGCTTCATTGAGCGGCGCGTCACCGACTAGCTCACGCTGGCGGGCGTCGACGATCCCGCCGTGGACGCAGAATACCAACGCAAAGAAACCGCGCTGCTGCAAAGCCTCGCGCCGGAGCAATTCGTGATCTTGCTCAAACACCAACCGCGCATCAGCGCCGACGCACGCGACCGCGTCGACCTACAACTCTCCGGCCACATCCATGGCGGACAAATCGCCCCGTTCAATGTGTTCACCTGGCTCTCGTACCACGTCTCGACTGGGCTCACGCCGTTCGGCGAACGCCTGCGTTTGTACGTGAGTCGTGGCACCGGTGTGTGGGGTCCACCGATCCGATTTTTTGCAGATCCGGAAATCACGTTGATTGAACTGCGAGCGCAGCCGTAAGTGCACGATGATGCGTGGTGGACGGTGCCAGGTGGTAGTGCGACCATACGAGCGCCAAAAAATATTACGCTTACTGTAAGACCACCAAATGCGGTACGGAAAAGTAGTTGAGGCGGTTCTTGCTCTACATCCTGTTAAGAGGTGCCAAATTATGAATTATACCCATCAAATCGTTATTTCCAGCTAAGGGGGAATGGAATGGCCAACACACATCCATATATTTCAGGGGCGGGGAACATCGCGCAGATGGTGGCGCAACTTCGGAAGTCCTTTCCAACTACGATTAGCTCAGAAACGGTAAAAAGGCTTGGCATCGCGCCGAACAACGAAAGCTACGTTATCAACATCCTCCAGTTCATCGGTGTAGTTGATTCAGAAGGAAGGAAGACGACCGCGGCGGCAAAAGTGTTCTCTCACCACAAGGATGATGAGTTTGCAAAGGAGTTTTCGTCGTTGGTGGAGAAGGCGTACTCGTCTTTATTCGAATTACACGGCAGCAGCGCGTGGCAACTCGACAATGACGAGTTAATTACCTTCTTCCGTCAAAGCGACCAAACCAGCGCGACGATTGGAGGCCGACAGGCCAGCACGTTCAAGATTCTTGCGGGGCTTTCTGGTCACGGAGACAACCCGGAGCCGAAGCCAAGAAAGGCCGTAAAATCTGCCAAACCAACGAAGTCAGCAAAAACGCTACCAAACAACAATGAGGAGAAGGATCAAGAACAACGCGGTAAACAAAAGAAAGAAGAAAAGGGGGCATTCGGCTTAACCGTTCGGGTTGAAATTAATTTGCCCGCTGATGGTACTAAAGAGACATATGACAACATCTTTAAAAGCATCAAGGAAAACCTTTTAGGTGGCTAACCCGTTCGAACAGTTCGAGCACACCGTAAGGCGCGCTCGATCAGTGACTGAAGCGCGATCAGAACCTGCTGGCGGGTCGCACCCGTTCGACGAACGAAATATTCATCCGAGAATTCACGCCACGTCAAAAGTGCTCTTTGATGATGGCCACTATGCATTGGCAACATTTGAGGCATACAAGCTAATCGATAAAGAAGTGGCTGCATTGGCTAAGGTCAGCGATTCTGGCGTTAAGTTGATGATGAAAGCATTCAATGAACAGTCGCCGCTTATTCGACTGACTGACCTAACATCAACAAGCGAGAGAGACGAACAAGAGGGCTACAAGTTCATTTTCTCCGGATCGATAATGGCAATTAGAAATCCGAGAGGACACGAGTACGGGGTCAAGGATTCGCCGACAGAATGCTTGGATCACCTGAGTCTCGCATCCATGTTATTAAGGCGGTTAGAGCGAGTGAAATAGGTATCCATATTCCTTTTGAGCAGCTGTCGGGGTCAGACACGATTTTATTCAGCATTTAATTGACATCCGGCAATGTGGAGCAATTAGGAGCAATTAGGGTCAGACACCAATTGATGAGACCACTCGACAGGCGAGCACAGATACATCACGTTTGCGGTGTCCGAGGTGGGCGCCTTTTAGTCGTTTCACACACCGACGCCGGAAACACCGTCAGAATCATCAGCGCTCGCATCGCGAGCAGAGGAGAGCGGAAAATATATGAAGAAGGTTAAACGCACACGGAAAGACGAGCTTCGAGCCGAGTACACGTTGTCCGACTTTCCCACGCCGATGGTGCGTGGCAAGTACGCCAAGCGGCTAAAGGAGTCGTCGAACATTGTTGTGCTTAAACCTGAAGTCGCCAAGATTTTTCCAAACGATGAAGCGGTAAATAATGCCCTGCTGTCGTTAATAGAACTGGCTAAAACCATGACGCGCCCGACAAAGCGCGCACGCGCGAAGACGCGCGCCGCCTAGGCTATTTGGGTTGCTATCGGGCCGGACTCGATAACCTGTCTCGCCCGGAAAAATCGAACTACTCGCTCTGAACCCGGCACGATATCCCTTCTGATTCACCGGCGCTATGAGCACGTGAATTTCGTGCCGACTCGTCGCGCAACAAGCACAAGGAGAATAAGCGCATGAACTTCTGCCCCGAATGCGCAAGCGCGCTGCAACTCAAACGCGTTGATGGCGTTGATGGCGTTGACGGCGTTGAACGCAAAGCCTGCGTCGCGCCGGGATGTGGTTTCGTGCACTGGGATAATCCGGTACCGGTCGTCGCCGCGTTGATTGAGTATCAAGGCAAGATCGTGCTGGCCAGAAACGCGCACTGGCCGGAGGGTATGTTCTCGCTGGTGACGGGTTATCTGGAACGCAACGAGACTGCAAAACACGCCGTGCTGCGGGAAGTGAAAGAAGAGCTCGGTCTTGACGGCACGGTGCGGGACTTCCTCGGCTGTTATTCGTTCTTCGAAAAAAATCAGATCCTCCTGGCCCATTGGGTCGTGGCCACGGGTGAGATCACCATCGGAAGCGAAATTGCCGAGGTCAGACTAGTGTCGCGTGACGAATTGAAACGTTGGCCGTTTGGACCACTTGCGATAACGTCGGCGCTTGTGAAGCATTGGTTGGAGACCGCATGCGGTGAAGCAGGCGCGCTCAAAAATCCTTGAGCGCGCCCGCAGCGGCTAACCACTTCACCGTCTCAATTCATAGCGCTCCCTTGCCGCTTTCAAGCGGCAATCCAGCTTGCTTCCAGCCTTGTTTGCCTTCGGTGTATTCGTACACACGATGGTAGCCGAGTTGCCGTAAAGCTTCGGCCGCCACATGGGAGTTACGGCATTCGGTGTTGGCGCAATACACGACGACGGGCGCGCTTTTGTCGGGAACCAGGCGGCCAGCCGTCGCGGGTACTGCGTCGTGCGGAATGTTAATCGCGCCCGGCAAATGTTCGGCTTGGTAATAGTTGCTGGGCAAGGCTTCGATGACGGAATGTTGGGCGCCTGAGGCGATCAGGGCTTGTAGTTCTTCACGTGAAATCACTTGGCTCATATGTTTCTCCTCGATTCGTATTTAGTTGCAATTGCAACTTGTTATTAAGTTAACAGGAGTTAGTTGCGTTTGCAACTAGTGTCGTTTAGCATGCCGTTTATGGAAAACGTTCCGTCGAAACAAACTGAAGCTGCGTGGGTGCTGTTGCTGCGCGCGCAACAGGTATTGCTCGCGCGGGTCGAGGCCGCGCTGAAAGAATCCGGATTGCCGCCGTTGTCGTGGTATGACGTGCTGCTGGAGTTGAGCCGCGACGCCGAGTCGGGCCTCCGCCAATATGAAATCGGCGAACGGGTGCTGCTCAACAAACACAACCTGTCGCGTTTAATCGACCGGCTGGAAAGCGATGGGCTGGTGAAGCGCGAGGCGTGCGACCTTGACGGGCGCGGCAACGTCGTGAAAATTTCAAAGAAGGGCCTGCAACTTAAACAGCAGATGTGGCCGGTTTACGCACAAGCGATTCAAGAACTCATCGGCGAACCGCTGACCGTGACACAGGTGCGGTCTCTTGCTTCGATCATGAATACACTGCTTGAACCACATACCGGCAAGTCAGAATAGAATCTACCCGGTGCCAACACTCACAGAGTGAACGACGATGCCCATCACCCGAATCGAAGTAAAACGCAGCTGGCCTGACGAGCAACAACAGCAGTTGATCGACGCCACGCACGCCGCGCTGGTCGAGGCGCTGAAGGTTCCGGAACACGACAAGCTGATACGCTTTGTCGAGCATCGCCCGGAGCACTTCGTCACGCCGCCGGGAACATCGGACAATTACACGCTGGTGGAGATTTCCCTGTTCCCGGGGAGGTCGTTGGATGCGAAACGCAAATTGTATCAAAGCATCATTAAACGCTTCGGTGAACTCGGCATTGCACCCAACGACATCCGTGTGGTGTTGTACGAGTCGCCAATGGACAATTGGGGTATTCGCGGCGGGGTGCCCGCGTCGGAGGTCGAGCTTGGCTTCAAAGTTAATGTGTAACGACCTGGCGCGTGACGCCCATGCCTGACGTCATTGGTATCGACCACATCTACATTAGCGTTTCGAATCTGGCGCGGGCGGAACAATTCTACGACGTGGTGATGGCGGTGCTCGGCTTCCGCAAGAATCAATTTCAACTCGACGGCGAGCAACACATTCAATATTACAACCGGCACTTCGGTTATGTGCTGCGACCAGCGCGTTCTGTGAACGCACACGATCCGTATGCGCCGGGGCTGCATCATTTTTGCTTGCGGGTGGAGAGCGAAGCCGATGTAGCCGCAGCAGCGAAGCTGCTCACGGAACAAAACATTTCAGTAAGCGAACCCAAGCGCTATCCGGAATATGCACCCGACTATTTCGCGGTGTTCTTGTGCGACCCCGACGGCGTGCGGCTGGAAATCACCAACTACCGGCAGGAGCGGCGGCAGCGGCACGACGATTGGAATAATATCGCGCCCTGACACTTTCCTGCTGCGTTAACTCTTCCCCTGATTCCTCTCGCCGTTATCACGGCTAAACGAAATCTTTCTTTGAATCTAGCCGCAGCGCATGTCGGGTGCTGGCGGCGCTATTTATTGCAGGTAATTGTCTGCTGTTTGAGCGAGCTTGTTCTCATTGCAAAAAATAATTTCGATCACGGGGAATAAACACCCACGTGTAGGCGTTTACCACTTGGTAAGACCGACGAACTATCAAACGTAGATCATCACACCGGGAGTCACTCGATGTGTAATCACCAAGGAGAGTAACAATGAAAGCAGTTCATCCCTATTTACGCCGTATTCCAACCCGGTTCATTTCGCTGGCCGTAGTGGGCTTGGCGCTGACCGGCTGTCTGAGTGACAGCAAAGACGATAAGACACCGCCTCCTGATCGGGTGGATGTGCAGACAACCCCGACACCCACGCCTATCGCACCCATTTCCCGCGCCGCGATTCTTACTGGCGCGCAAGAACAAGTGCCGGTGGTTACCAACGCGACCGGTTATGCTTCAGTGGTCGTTGATCCCGCTACACGTGGCATCACCGGCAGCGTCACGTTTACAGGAATGACTGCAACGGTTGCGCACATCCATCCGGGCGTGGCGGGCACGAGCGGTGCGCCAGTCGTGGCGTTAACTGTCGACAACGCGACCCACAGTGCCACGATCCCCGCTGGGACCGTGCTGACGCAAGCGCAGTACGATGATCTGTTGGCCGGTAAGTTCTACTTCAATGTGCACAGCTCTACCAACAGCGGCGGTGAAATTCGTGGGCAGATCGGTCGTGTCGTGATGAAGGCAACGTTGACCGGCGCACAGGAAACGCCGACGGCGGTGACAACCACAGCAACCGGCACCGCGATGGTCGTCGTCGATCCCATAACCCGTGATATCTCAGGTAGTGTTAGCACCACCGGCATTGTCGGAACAGCCGCGCATATTCACACCGGTGCTGTTGGAGTGGGTGGTGCCCCCGCAGTGGCGCTGACCGTTGGAACCGACAGTGCAACGGTGCCAGCAAATACCGTATTGACGCAAACGCAGTACGATAATTTGCTTGCCGGCAAGCTTTACGTAAACGTGCATAGCACGACGAATCCGGGCGGTGAAATCCGCGGGCAAATCGGGCCGGTTGCGATGGTTGCAACGTTGAGCGGCGCGCAGGAAGTTCCCGCAGTGACAACGACGGCTTCCGGTAAAGCAGTTTTTGCAGTCGACCCGGTTACGCGTGAGTTGTCGGGTGGCGTCGGCTACACCGGGCTCAGCGCAACTGTGGCCCACATTCACACCGGCGCGGCGGGTGTCAGCGGACCCCCTGCGGTGACCTTGAGGGTGGATGGCAATACCAGCACTGCCACAGTACCCGCAGGCACCGTTCTGACCCAGGCGCAGTACGATGCTCTGTTGACCGGCGGGCTTTATGTCAACGTTCATAGTACGACCTTTGGAGCAGGCGAAATTCGCGGGCAGGTGGTCGCCCCTTGATCGTGCAGTTTGCCAACGTTGAATGAGCAAGACGAACCGGGTGGGCGGATTGAACGTATCGCTCATCCGGCTATTATTTGGAGTGCCATTAGCATTCGACACTAAAATGACCGGCAATTCTATTTAGCCGGCATTCCAGTAAAGCGGGAAATCCAGGCTTTTGTTGCTGGATGCGCGCCTTCCCAGCCCGCACGGAGTGGATGCTTTTACGTGTCGCGGCAATAGTCAACACATGGCGATGAATTGCTAACCCGTTTCGCTTCCGGTGCGCGGGCGTTATGCTCGCGTGGCTTTCAACAATTCGATTGACCACTTTCATAAGGAGCATTCCGATGAGTCGTGTCGCACGTTTGCAGGCGCTGGCTTCGGTTGTCTTGGCCGTAACGCTGATAGGTGGGTGTTCGACGCTTCCCGCCACCACAACAACCGGGAACACCGGGATGCCCGCGCTGATTCTGATCGTGCGCCATGCCGAGAAAGCCGCTGAGCCCAGCGATGATCCGCCGTTGACGGCGGCAGGCGTCGAGCGTGCGCAAGCGCTTGCCGCCGCGCTGCGCGATGCAGGCGTGAACGCGATTTTCACCACGCAGTTAATCCGCACCCGCGACACCGCGCAACCGTTCGCTGCCGCGCGCGGGCTGACGCCGGAAGTGATCCCCTCCAAGCGCGGCGAAGCCAAGGCACATGCGGAGGCGGTCGCTGCCGCCGCGCGTAAGCATGCGGGCGAAATTGTGCTGATCGTGGACCACAGCAATACCATCCCTGCGGTCATCGCTGCACTGGGCGGGCCTCAAGTGGCCAACATCTGCGAGCCGGTGTACGGCAATCTTTTTGTGCTGGTGCCGGGCACGGGCGAGACGCGTCTGGTGCGCTCGCATTACGGCGCTGGCGATCCGGAGCCGGGTCAAGACTGTAAGTAGATGTGACCCAGCATTCGACTGCAACCAATGTAGGGTGGGTTAGCGTTTTTGCGTAACCCGCCAAGCGTGCGCTGCACACAACCTTATTTTGTTGAGTGCCTGACGGCACGGCTGGCGGGTTACGACGCGAACAAATGCGTCTAACCCACCCTACTTCGATTTGTTAATTTTGATTCCTGCGCCTGTTTGTCGCGTTAACTCTCCATATACCACAACCCGTAAAACCATTGGCAACCGGTCGTGCAGTAAATATTTTCTGTGGCCGGGAATAAACGTGCGTTGCTGCTTGTTTGCCCCAGTGCCGG
Source organism: Gammaproteobacteria bacterium (assembly GCA_016200445.1). Lineage (GTDB taxonomy): Bacteria > Pseudomonadota > Gammaproteobacteria > SG8-11 > SG8-11 > UBA6921. Next base: position 8,598 of record JACQEQ010000301.1, read on the forward strand.
GAGCTGCATGCGAAACTTCATGTGCTCCCATTCACAACCACACAAGGAGTTATTTCATGTTGCAACATTACAAAAACTACGCGCGCGCCGGTGCCACGGTCATCGCGTTACTGGGGACATACTCTGCCACGTTGGCGATGGCGGCCGACATGGGCATGAGCACCGGTACAGTTGCAATCACGTCGCCCAAAGACGGCGCCACGTTGTCCGCGATGGGCGAAAACAAGATGGACTACGAAGTGAAATTGGGCGCAGGTGATGACCATTTTCACGTGTGGATCGACGGTGAACGCGGCGGCCCGGTGCGTGATTTGAAGGGTACGCTCACGTTGCCGAAAATGACGCCCGGCAAGCACGCCATTATTGTCAAGATCGTCGACAAGGCGCACGTGCCAGCCGGCCCCGAAAAGAGCGTGTCGGTGAAAGTCGAGTAACGCGGGATGGCCGCAGACTATGCGTACGCGCTGGTTCAGGTGGCGCATAACGTCGGGGCGGTTGCCGTGGTCGGCAGCCCCGCCGCCGCCGGGTTGTGGATGCGCGAGCAACGGACTGTTCCTGTCGTGCTCGCGTGGTTTACGGCTTCCGGCTGGATGATCCAAATATTCAGCGGCATCGGCTTTGGCCTCACCAGTTATCTGTCGCGCGGCGAATTGCCTGAAGTCACCGGGGTTGCGTTGTTTGCGCTGTATCTCAAGATCGGCTGTGCCACGACCGGGCTCGCACTCGCCGGCTTTTATCTGCTCGCTCCGCTTTGGCGGCGTGAACAAACACAACACGGGCTCTGGCCAAGTTTGTTTTTTGCCGGCATCGCTGCACTGTCCGGCGCGGCGTTTCTGCGCTGGTTGGGTTAACAGAAAAATTTAACGAGGACTACATGATGAACGATCGCTTTCGCACCCTATTAAAATCTGTCGCCGTCGCATCGGCACTGGCGTCAGGTCTTGCCAGCGCGGAGGTGCCTGACATCGGCCCGCTGCCGCCGGTACCCGTTAATCCCGACAACACACCGACCGCCGCGCGCATGGCGCTCGGACAGGCGCTGTTTTTCGACAACCGCCTGTCCGGCACCGGCAATCTGAATTGTTCCAGTTGCCACTTGCCCGACGTCGGCTGGACGTTACCGTCGGCGTTTTCCGTTGCCAACGAAGGCTTCGTCGAACGCCGCAATCCGCCAACGCTGATCAACGTCGGCTACAACAGAGCGCTGATCTGGGATGGACGTGCGCCGTCGCTCGAGAAGCAGGCGATCGGCTCGATTACCAATCCGGTGCACAAGGGCCAGAACCTCGACAAACTGGTGAAAATTCTCAACGACGATCCCAAATTCATCGCGCTGTTTCAGGCCGCGTACAACGGCAAGCCGAATGCCGACGACATCGGCCGCGCACTGGCGGTGTGGCAACGGCATTTTTTGGTGACGGGCGAGAGCAATTTTGATCGCTACGTGAAGGGCAATATGTTGGCTCTGAGTGAAGCCGCAGTGCGCGGTATGGACATTTTTAAAGGCAAGGGCGGTTGTATCGTCTGCCACAACGGGCCTAATTTTTCCGACTCGGGTTTTTACAACATCGGCCTGGCGCGCAACGCGCAATTCGACAAGCCCGAGTATCTGAAAATTCTCGTGTTCGACGCCAAGCGCATGAAGCTCGACAACCCCGAGCAGGCCACCGATGACGCAGGCCGTTACCTCGTTACCAAGGACAAGGCGGATTGGAAAAAATTCAAGACCCCGACCCTACGTAACCTCGCCGATACCGCACCCTACATGCACGACGGCCGCTATGCGACGCTGGATGCAGTCATCGACCATTTCAACCGTGGCGGCGACCAAGTGGAAAACCAGGATCCGCGTATCAAGCCGCTGGGGCTGAGCGTGACAGAAAAAGCCGACTTAAAAGCCTTCCTGCAATCGTTGTGGGGACCACTGCCGAAGTTAAACCTCGCTGAATGAGTAGCAACATGGGGCGGTGAGCGAAGCCCGCCCCATGGAGCTTCCCGGCGTTTGCTTCTGCGCAATAATTCTCCGTGTATTTGCGAATATTCCCGTAGCCGCTTGCCGCGTAGTTTAGCGCTGATCGCCGCGTGCTTGGTGAGTTTGCGTCGGCGTATGTATTGTTCGGCTTACTTCCTACACGGAGGATGCTCTCATGAACACCAATACGATCCGCTCCGTAGCGGTTTTCGTCATGCTGTCGGCCGCCGGCACGTCGCTATACGCCGCCGATAACCCGGCGTTTATGAAATTTCATGCCAAGGGTGACTTTGCCACGGTGTTGTCAAACGTAAAACAAGCGTTGGAGACGGCGCAATTTGTTATCAGCGCCGAGGAAAATCTTTCCAAGGGGCTGGAGAAAAACAAGCAGTTATTTCCGGAAGGAACGTGGAATAGCATCGGTTTTGACAACGTTACCGCCGTGCATTTTTGCTCGCTGGTATTTAATCAGGAGGTGTTCAATATCAACATGGATTGGACCATCTTGTGCCCGTACAAATTGTCGATTTACAGCATGAAGAAAGCACCGCAAGACATTACCGTGATCATGCAGCGCCCGACCTTTCAGCTTGCGCAAGACCCGCACCCTAAAGCGAAAGAGATCGGCAAGAAAATGGAAGATCGTATCGTCAATGCTATCAAGGATGGCTTGGCTCGCTAGCGGCTGCGTTCGACTACGTACCGGCAATGGCGCGCAGTTCGTCGGCCTGCGTTGCAAGCGGTTGCAGGCTGGTTAATGCTTCGTCGATCAAATCGCGCGCGCGCGCTTTGGCCGGTGCCAGGCCCAGCAGCGCGGGGTAGGTGGGTTTGTTACGGGCTTGGTCCGCACCTTGACGTTTTCCCAAAACCTCGGTTGCGCCTTCCACGTCGAGAATGTCGTCCTGAATCTGGAACGCCAGGCCAATGCACTTGGCGTAGTGGTCCAGTGCGGTGCGCACTGCTTCGTCAAGACCCGGCTTGCACAGCGTCGCCAAGCACACGCTGGCACGAATCAGCGCGCCGGTTTTGTGAATGTGCACGTTTTCCAGTTCGGATAAATTCAACTCCTGACCCTCGGCAACGATGTCGAGCGCCTGTCCGCCCGCCATGCCGCGTGAACCGCTGGCCAAGGCCAGCGCCTCCACCATGGCCAGACGCAATTTGCTGTCGACGAGCATGTGCGGATCGTGCGCCAAAACGTAAAACGCTAATGACTGCAAAGCGTCGCCGGCCAGCACCGCAGTGGCTTCGTCGAACTCTTTGTGGCAGGTGAGTTTGCCGCGCCGCAGGTCGTCGTCGTCCATCGCGGGCAAGTCGTCGTGGATCAGCGAATAGACATGGATGAGCTCCACCGCACAGGCAGGTCCGTCGAGTTGTTCGAGCGGCACGCCTAACGCGCGTCCGGTTGTATACACCAGGCACGGGCGGATGCGTTTGCCGCCCGCCAGTGCCGAATAGCGCATGGCCGCATGCAGGCGCAGGGGTTGCTTGCTGGACTCAGGTATCCAGGCGGCCAACGCGGTTTCTACGCGTGCCAGGTAGGGGATTAATAGCGTTTGCAGGGTCACACGTGAACCTTGATTTTTATGAATCGGTGGACGGGTCGCCGGTCGCTTCGAATTCAACCGGTGCGGATGTGCCATCTTTCTTGAGGAGAATGTGTACCTTCTGTTCGGCATCCTGCAGCGATTGTTGACAGGTGCGCGTCAGCAAAACACCGCGTTCGAATTGCTGTAGCGATTCTTCGAGCGTGAGTTCGCCTTTTTCCATACGTTCGACAATATTTTCAAGTTCGTGCAATGCCGATTCGAAGTCGGGTGTTTTGGGTTTTTTGGCCACGGCGGTTTCCGAAGGGGAGCGGGGGACCACAATACTCGATGCAAAAAACCAGGGTCAACTTGCAACGTCAATTCGTTTCTCCCCGAACAGACGATTGACACTGGTTCGGGATTTAATTATCGTGTCGATGAGGTTTAGACAAATTCTAAATCGCCCCTAACCACTCGAATGGAGGTTGTTCACCATGCAACTCAAAGGTAGTCAAACTGAAAAGAATTTAAAGGATGCGTTCGCGGGCGAATCGCAAGCGAATCGCCGTTACTTGTACTTCGCAGCGAAGGCGGATGTGGAAGGTTACAACGACGTCTCGGCAGTGTTTCGTTCCACCGCCGAAGGTGAAACCGGGCATGCGCACGGGCACCTGGAATATCTCGAAGCGTCGGCGATCCGGCCACCGGCCTGCCGATCGGTGCCACGTCGAATAACCTGAAGGCCGCAATTGCGGGCGAAACCCACGAATACACCGATATGTATCCGGGCATGGCCAAGGCCGCGCGCACCGAAGGCTTTACTGAAATCGCCGATTGGTTTGAAACGCTGGCCAAGGCCTAGCGTTCACACGCCAACCGGTTCCAGAAAGCGTTGGATACCTTGGGCAAATAAGTTCGTTGTTTCCAGGGGGCTGGGCAGACCAGCCCCCGTCTTAGGTTTAATGCCATGCAGGGTTTGTTATAATGTCAACACCCGTAGGTTCGATGCGCGAAGGTAGTTTAAAAGCCCCGACGCGGCATGCGCTCGACTGGAGCAATGCCGAGTTTTATAACGAAGCCGCGCTACACAAAGAACTCGAGCGCGTGTACGACATCTGTCATGGCTGCCGCCGCTGCGTGAGTTTGTGCAATGCGTTTCCGACGCTATTCGATTTGGTCGACGGGTCGCCGACCCAGGAAGTCGACGGCGTTAAAAAAACCGATTACATGCAGGTCGTGGATCAATGTTATCTGTGCGACCTGTGTTACATGACCAAATGTCCGTACGTGCCGCCGCACGAATGGAACGTGGATTTCCCGCATTTAATGTTGCGCGCCAAGGCTGCGAATTTTAAAAAGGGCGAAACCCGGCTGCGCGACACAATATTGTCGAGCACCGATGCCGTCGGCAAGCTTGCCGGTATACCGGTGGTGGTGCAGGTGGTGAATGCGGCCAACAAAAATCCTACGCTGCGCAAAGTGACCTCGGCCGTGTTAGGCGTGCACCCCGGCGCGATTTTGCCCGAATATCATAGCGACACCTTGCGCAAACGTGTGACGCGCCGTGTTGCACCCGCGATCAGCGCTGAGCCGACCGAACAAACGCGCGGCCAAGTTGCATTGTTCGCCACCTGTTACGGCAACTACAACGAGCCGCATCTTGGCGAAGATTTGATCGCGGTGTTTGAACACAACGGCATTCCGGTCACGCTGGTCAGTAAAGAGCAATGTTGCGGCATGCCGAAGCTGGAGTTGGGCGATTTGGATGCTGTAAAGCGCGCCAAGGAAGCCAACATACCGATGCTGGCGCAAATGGTCGATGCCGGTTTTGACATTATCGCGCCGGTGCCGTCGTGCGTGTTGATGTTCAAGCAGGAGTTGCCGCTGATGTTTCCGGACGATCCCGAGGTGTTAAAAGTCAAGAAGGCGATTTTCGATCCGTTCGAATACTTGATGCTGCGCCATAAGGGCGGCAAATTGAAAACCGATTTCAAAACCGCGCTGGGTAAAATTTCGTACCACGTGGCCTGTCACTTACGCGTACAGAACATCGGTTTAAAAACCCGCGATTTGTTGCAACTGGTGCCTGGGACGCAGATCGACGCGATTGAGCGTTGCTCCGGCCACAACGGCACCTACGCGGTAAAACAAGAGTTTCACGATTTCTCGATGAAAATCGGCAAGCCTGTGGTGCAGCGCGTGCAGCAAGCGGCGCCGGATCATTACAGCAGCGATTGCCCGATGGCCGGCCACCAGATCGAGAATGGTTTGAAAGACGGCACATTGCCGGAGCACCCGTTGTCGTTATTACGTAAAGCCTATGGAATTGAGAGATGAACGCCATGAAACATTTAACTCGCGATGATTTATACAGCCTGGAAAAATATGCCCAGCAGCGTATACAGATGCGCGCGCAAGTGTTGGAGCACAAAAAAAATCGCCATGTGGAGATTGGTCCGCATGCGACGCTGTACTTCGAAGATCGCCTGACCATGCACTATCAGATTCAAGAGATGTTACGTGTAGAGCGCGTATACGAAGCGGAAGGAATTCAAGACGAACTCAACGCATACAATCCGATGATTCCCGACGGCACCAATCTCAAGGCCACGTTCATGCTGGAGTACCCTGACGAAACCGAACGACGCGTGGCGCTGGCAGGTTTGAAGGGCGTTGAACATCGCGTGTGGATCAAAGTGCAAGGCCACGCGCCGGTGTGGGCGATTGCCGATGAAGATCTGGAACGCGAAAACGACGAAAAAACTTCCTCCGTGCACTTCCTGCGCTTCGAATTTACCGCGCCAATGATTGCGGCAGCGCAGCAAGGCGGGGCATTGAGTGTAGGCATCGACCATGCTGCGTATCAGCATACGGTCGAACCGTTACCCGTGGCGGTGCGCGCCGCGCTGGTTGCGGATTTCGACTAACTGCATGAGGCGTTGCGCGCATGAGGTCTTGACAGTGACCATCTCAAGGTCAGAAGCTGCCGGCTATCTTTTTGTACATGGCAAATCTGAATGAGGAGATGAGCAATGAAATTATTTAACACGCTGCTGATGGTCTCAGGATTATTGTCTGTAACCGGCGTGATGGCGGCGCCGGAAGAGTTGGCACCGTACGGGACGGCGAAAACAAATATGCACACGTATGCGCCGATCAATCGTGTGTTCGATGTGAATTACGAAGATCCCGCTAACCTCAATGCGCTGTATGGCTTTATTACCAATATCGACAAAGTTGTGCCGGGCAAATCGGTCGTGGTGCTGCATGGTCCGGAGATGCGCGTGTTCGCGAAGGAAAATTACCTGAAATTCCAGGGCATCGTCGATAAGATGGCTGAATTGTCTAAACAAGGCACTGAGTTTCGTATGTGCAACAACGCGATGCATGCGGCAGGGTTCAAGGCCGAGGACATGGACGGCTTCATTACGGTTATTCCGGCGGGCTTTGCCGAGATTATCGATTTGGAGTCCAAGGGCTATCAGCCGATTAACCCGCTGGTGACAGCGGTAAAAGACAGTCGTTACATCGAGCATCCAGAAAAGAAACCCGCGAATTAAATTTTAATTTCATAGCGCAGCGGCGCCGTCCACTTGCGAAGCGAGGGGCGGCGTTTTTGTTATTCGGGTGGGAGTTTAGATTCACTGCGATTGACAACGCCGCTGCACTAGCGCACCTTTTCGCGCCGTGCGTTGGGCATCCATTTTACCCGCGAAAATTTCAGGAAAAGAAGACGGACCGCTATGAGCAAAACTTACGACGCCGCCGCGATTGAAGTGCTGGTGGGTCTGGAGCCGGTGCGCAAGCGCCCGGGCATGTACACCCAGACCGAGCGGCCAAATCATCTGGCGCAGGAAGTCATCGACAACAGCGTGGACGAGGCGATGGCCGGTCACGCGAAGAACATCGACGTGGTGTTGTACAAAGACGGCTCGCTGCAAGTGGCCGACGACGGGCGCGGCATGCCGGTGGACCTGCACCCGGTCGAAAAAATCTCTGGCGTGGAAGTGATCCTCACGCGGCTGCACGCGGGCGGAAAATTTTCCAATTCCAATTATCAGTTCTCCGGCGGCTTGCACGGCGTGGGCGTGTCGGTGGTCAATGCCTTGTCGAAGCGCCTGGAAGTGTGGATCAAGCGCAACGGTCAGGAATACCACATGACCTTCGGCGACGGTGCAAAAAAATCCGAACTCAAAGTGGTCGGCGAAGTCGGCAAGCGCAACACCGGCACGACGCTGCGCTTCTGGCCCGATCCTAAATATTTCGACTCGCCGAAAATCGCCGCGCCGAAGTTGAAACACGTGCTGCGCGCCAAGGCGGTGTTGTGCCCCGGCCTGAAGGTATCGTTTCTTGACGAAAACAGCGGCGAGAAAGACGAGTGGTTTTATGAATACGGCCTTCAAGATTATTTACTCAGCGAGCTGCACAACGTGCCAGTGCTGCCCGACGCGCCGTTCGTGGGCAGTTTCGCGGCGACCAACGAAGCCGTCGACTGGGCGCTGGTGTGGTTGCCGGAAGGCGGCGAACCGATTGCCGAAAGCTACGTGAATCTGATTCCGACCACTCAGGGTGGCACTCACACCAACGGTTTACGCACCGGCTTAACCGAAGCGCTGCGCGAATTTTGCGAGACGCGCAGCCTGCTACCGCGCGGTATCAAGCTCGCACCGGAAGACGTGTGGGAAAAAGTCAGTTACGTTTTATCGGTCAAGATGAGCGACCCGCAATTCTCTGGACAAACCAAAGAGCGATTGACCTCGCGCGAAACCGCCGCGTTTGTATCCGGCGTGGTGAAAGACACGCTCGGCATCTGGCTCAATCAAAATCTCGACCAGGGCGAGCGCATCGCCGAGTTGGCGATCAACAGCGCGCAAAACCGCCTGCGTGCCGAAAAGAAAGTGGTGCGCAAAAAAGTCACCAGCGGACCCGCGTTGCCGGGCAAGCTGGCGGATTGTTCGTCGCAGGATTTATCGCGCACCGAATTGTTTTTGGTGGAAGGCGACTCGGCGGGCGGCTCGGCCAAGCAGGCGCGCGACCGCGAGTTCCAGGCGATCATGCCGTTGCGCGGAAAAATCCTGAACACCTGGGAAGTCGATGCCAACGAAGTGCTGGGCTCGCAGGAAGTGCACGACATTTCGGTGGCAATCGGCGTCGACCCCGGCTCGGACGATTTGAAAGGCCTGCGTTACGGCAAGATTTGCATTCTCGCCGATGCCGATAACGATGGGGCGCATATCGCGACATTATTGTGCGCGCTGTTCGTCAGGCACTTCCGGCCCATGGTCGCGGCAGGCCACGTGTATATCGCGATGCCGCCGCTGTTCCGCATCGACGTCGGCAACCATGTGTTCTATGCGCTCGACGACGCCGAGAAACAAGGCGTACTCGACCGCATCGCCGCAGAAAAACTGCGCGGCAAAGTCAACGTCGTGCGCTTCAAAGGTCTGGGCGAAATGAACCCGCCGCAACTGCGCGAAACCACCATCTCGCCCGACACGCGCCGCTTGGTGCAACTCACCATCGAACCCGGCGACGACACCAACCAGCTGATGGACATGCTGCTGGGTAAAAAACGCGCCTCCGACCGCAAGGCGTGGTTGGAGCAGAAGGGCGATTTGGCGACGGTGTGAGACCGCTCGCTGCGATTCGTGCGGAACGAAAAGCTAATTTACTGCTAATGTGAACAAAATTAGCAGGTCAGGGCTATACTGCCATAGCAAGTGCTAATTAATAAAAAATTAGCTTTTCTGGAATAGCCATGAAAATACCGCTTTCTCCGCCGGAACTGAGCGAGCTATTGCCGAAGCTCGGTATGACGCAGCTGCACCGTGTTTTGAGCCGGGAGTTGGGTCCGCTGGTGGGTGGCCGGTATTTCCACTGGGACGAACTGCGCCACCGCACCCCGCCCGCCGGGCTGTCGCACGAGGCTTGGTGGGCGGGAATCAAAATCGCCCGTCAAGGGTTGCTGCGCGCGCTGCCGTTTCAAGACAAACTCAAACGGCCGGTATTGTTCGGGATGCCCGACCCGGTGTTGCGCGTGTTGCACGGGATTGACCGGCGCGTGGGCGGTGCGGTGACGATGGAGAAGCCGATGGTCTCCAGCGAAGACCGCGACCGCTACCTCGTCAGCTCGCTCATCGAGGAAGCCATTACTTCCAGTCAGCTCGAAGGTGCGGCCACCACACGCGAGGAAGCCAAAGCCATGCTACGCAGCGGCCGCAAACCACGCGACCGCAGTGAACGGATGATCGTCAATAACTTCCGCGTAATGGAACATATTCGCGAGCTGCGCGATGAGGCGCTGACTCCGAAGATCGTGTTGGCCATGCACCGTATCGTGAGTCAAGACACGCTCGACGATCCGAGCGCCGTTGGCCGGTTACGCCGCCCGAATGAGAAGATCATCGTCATGGACGCGACACGTTCGCACGTGCTGCACGAACCGCCACCGGCCAGCACATTGCCACAGCGTCTAGAACGTTTGTGTGCATTCGCCAACGAGACCGATGGCGAGCCGTTCGTGCATCCGGTGGTTCGCGCCGTTCTCCTACACTACATGGTCGGTTACGACCATCCGTTCGTCGACGGCAACGGCCGCACGGCGCGCGCTTTGTTCTATTGGAGCTTGGCGCGTTCCGGCTACTGGCTCATGGAATACATTTCGATATCGAGTTTATTGAAGCAGGCGCCCGCGCAGTACGGGCGTGCCTACCTGCACAGCGAGACCGACGATAGCGACACCACCTATTTTATCTTGCACCAGCTATCAGTCATCGAGCGAGCCATCAAGGCGCTGTACGAATACCTTGCGCACAAAACCTCCGAGCAGCGTTCGGCGGAGCGCCTGTTGCGTCACGCACCGCGCCTCGCCGATCAGTTTAATTATCGCCAGACCGCGCTCTTGACCCATGCGCTCAAACATCCGGGTCATGACTATACGGTGGAAAGCCACCGCCGCTCGCACCGGGTAACGCTCCAGACCGCGCGTACGGATTTGCTGACGCTGGCGAAATTGAATCTCCTGGAGCAGGGAAAACGCTCCCGGGCACTGGTGTTTTACGCGCCCGCAGACTTGCGCGCGCGCATCGAGTCGGCCGCGCGCATACCCACGCGCCAGCGGCGCGGAACCCCTAAATGAATACCCACACGGGAACGACAACGTGTTTTAAACGATGCTCGATTATGCGGTGCAGGCTAGAAAATGGGCGGCTTAACCGGCACACTCTGCGACTTAATTTGTCGTTGTGTGTTGGCAAAAACGCCGGCACGTGATCGTATGATCATTTCCGATTCAAGATGGAGGCTGCAATGAATCGCTCACGCGCCCTTGCGTTACTCACACAGAGTAAACCGATACTGGCGGCCCGTTACGGGGTCACGCAGCTAGCCCTGTTTGGCTCCACTGTGCGTGATACCCAGCGCAGCGACAGTGATGTTGACATTTTAGTCGCTTTCGATGGCCCGGCTACATCGGAACGTTACTTCGGCGTCCAGTTCTATCTCGAAGACCTGTTTGGTTGTCCAGTCGATCTGGTTACCGAAAAAGCGCTGCGCGCTGAATTGCGACCATTTATCGAAAAGGAGGCGGTGCATGTCTGATTCCGTGCAGCCTGAATTGAAAAACAGAAATCAAGCAAGTGTTGCCTGGATGAGGCGAAGCGAAATTCAGGAAAAGGGCGAATCAGCGTAACAATGCAGGTGGGAATTTTGAAAGTGAATTCTCAAAAACCAACGGACTATTTCGGATGTGTGATTCTTGAAATCGCGCTCGCTTGGATCGATGCCGAATCGGTCAAGCACGCTCCATGAGCTTCACCGACTACCACGCTAAATATTTCGCCTATGAGCTAACCAAGCGCTGCGCACCCGACAGCGTCGAAAAACTCGCCGGAGCGGTCGCCAGCGCTCAAGTCGATCTGAATCCGCATCAGGTCGATGCCGCGTTGTTCGCGTTCCAATCCCCGCTGTCCAAGGGTGCGTTGCTTGCGGACGAAGTCGGGCTGGGCAAAACCATCGAAGCGGGTCTGGTTCTGTCGCAGAAATGGGCAGAGCGTAAACGGTGCATGCTGGTCATCACTCCGTCCAATTTGCGTACGCAGTGGTATCAAGAATTGACCGAAAAGTTTTTTCTGCCGTGCCGCATTCTTGAAGCCAAGTCATACAATGCCGTAATCAAGCTTGCGCAGCTTCGTCCATTCGAGGCGCCTGAGATCATCATTTGTTCCTACCAGTTCGCCAAGAGCAAGGCGGACGACGTGCATGCGATGCCGTGGGATCTGGTGGTCATCGACGAAGCGCATCGCCTGCGCAATGTGTACAAACCTGGCAACGTGATCGCAAACACGCTGAAGTCGGCGCTCGCGGGCAAGGACAAACTTCTTCTCACCGCGACGCCATTGCAGAACTCGCTGCTTGAGCTGTTTGGTTTAGTAAGTTTTATCGACGAACACACGTTTGGTGACTTAAAAAGTTTTCGCGAGCAATTCACTAATCTGAATCAAGAACAGGTGTTTCATACGCTCAAGGCGCGGCTCAAGCCGATTTGCCATCGGACCTTACGTCGACAAGTGACCGCATACATTCCCTTCACCAAGCGCCTGCCGCTGGTGGAGGAATTCACGCCGGAGGAAAGCGAAGACAGGCTTTACGAGGTCGTCTCCGGTTATCTGCAACGAGATAACCTGCAAGCGTTACCCGCAAGTCAACGCTCACTAATGACGCTCGTGCTGCGTAAGTTACTCGCCTCGTCGACCTTCGCCATCGCAGGCGCGTTAACGTCGATATCCAACCGCCTCAAAGCCAAGCTGCGCAAACACGAGCCCACCGAGCCGCTTGCGGACGAGCTAGACCGTGACTACGAATCCCTCGAAGAAACCGCCGAGGAATGGAGTGACGATGAGCCCGCCGAAGTGCTCACCGCCGTCGACCGTGCCGCCATCGAAATGGAAATTGTCGACCTCGATGCCTTCGCCGAACTTGCCGCGTCCATCGACCACAACGCCAAGGGCCGGGCGTTACTCAAAGTGCTGGAAATTGCCTTCGCCAAAGCGCGTGAACTCGGCGGCGCAGAGAAAGCCATCATCTTCACCGAATCGCGCCGCACGCAAAGCTACCTGCTGCGCCTGCTGGCCGATAGTCAGTGGAGCGAAGGCATTGTGCTGTTCAACGGCACCAATACCGATGAACGCTCAAAGCAAATTTATGCGCAATGGATCGAGCGCCATCAAGGCAGTGATCGCGTCATCGGTTCGCGCAGTGCCGACATGCGTTCGGCGCTAGTAGATTATTTTCGCGAGCAAGGTCGCATCATGATCGCGACTGAAGCCGGTGCAGAAGGCATTAACCTCCAGTTCTGTTCGTTGGTGGTGAACTACGATCTGCCGTGGAACCCGCAACGCATCGAGCAGCGCATCGGCCGCTGCCATCGCTACGGCCAGAAGCACGATGTCGTGGTCGTGAACTTTCTCAATCGCAATAACGCTGCTGACCAACGCGTGTTTGAATTGTTGTCGGAAAAATTTCAGCTCTTCGAAGGTGTCTTCGGCGCCAGCGACGAAGTGCTCGGCGCGATTGAGTCCGGCGTGGATTTCGAAAAGCGCATCGCAGCCATCTACCAGACCTGTCGCAAGCCCGACGAAATCCAATCCGCGTTCAACCAGCTCCAGCTCGAACTCAGCCTGGAGATCAACGCGTCGATGACGCGCACGCGCCGGAACTTGTTGGAACATTTCGACGACGAAGTACGCGACAAGCTCAAGGTGCGCGACGAGGCCGCGAAAGCCTTTCTCAGTCGCTTCGAACGCTTGCTCATGCAACTCACGCGGCACGAGTTGGGCGACAACGCAACATTTCGAGACGACTACGCTTTTCTTCTCAAGTCCTGTCCGTATTCCGTCGACATTCCGCTAGGCTTGTACGAACTGCCGCGCCGCTCCGGCGAGACGCATCTTTACCGTCTGAATCACCCGCTCGCCGAAGCGCTGTTAGCGCAGGCGAAAGCGCGCGACCTGCCGCCCGCTGAAGTTCATTTCGATTACGGACTGCATGACGGCAAGGTCACGCTGTTGGAGCCCCTCATCGGCAAGTCCGGTTGGCTCACGCTCACGCTGTTTAGCGTCGAGTCGCTGAATCAGGCGGAGGATCACCTTGTCGTTGCCGCAACCACCACTGATGGCGACGCGCTTGATGAAGAAATCGCAACGCGCCTGCTTACCCTGCCGGGTCGCGTGAACGGTACAACACCAGCAACGTCTGCCCCCTCAGCATTGGAACAACAAACCGCGCAACGCCAAGCGGTCATCCAACGCAACATCTCGGAGCGCAATGCGCGCTTCTTTGAAGCTGAGGCGGAAAAACTCGATGGCTGGGCTGACGATCTCAAAGTGGGTTTGGAGCGTGAAATCAAAGAGCTCGACCGCCAGATTAAAGAAGCGCGGCGCGCAGCGACCACCGCGCTAACGTTGGAAGAAAAGCTCGCAGGGCAGAAACAGATCAAAGCCGTTGAAGCGCAACGCAACCAGAAACGGAGAACGCTGTTCGACGCGCAAGACCAAGTAGACAATCAACGTGACGAGCTCATTGCTCAAATCGAAGGCAAATTGACCCAATCGACCCGGATCGAGACGCTCTTCACGTTGCGCTGGACTGTTGTGTCTAGCCGCGAAACCAGCGCATGAAGGAGCCTGTGATGACAGATACCCACTATCCTTGTCCGAACCGCCGGAAGGCATCGCGGGGAAGTCGTTGCAGGAGATTGAGGGTTGGGTCTTCCGGCGCTTGAAGATGATTCTGAATTGTAGCCGGGATGTCGTGCCCACGTTTAAGCTTGGGGTAACAGTGACGAATGGCTATACAAATGAAATATCGCACCTTCAATGGAAAGAAAGATTTGCTGAGGTATGCCCATGATTAAACGAGTATCCAATTCAAACCAGCTTTCAAAGCTGACATTGCATGGCTACAAGTCGATTGCATCGTGCGAGATTGAATTAGGCAAGCTCAATGTTTTGATCGGCGCTAACGGTGCGGGAAAGTCGAATTTCATCGGCTTTTTCAGGCTAATAAGCAAGATTCTGGATCAGCAGCTGCAATCGGCTGTTGGAACTTCTGGCGGCCCTGATGCCATGCTGCATTTTGGACGAAAAAAAACGGAAGAACTGAATGCCGAGCTCTATTTCGGTAACAATGGGTACAAATTCAAGCTGAAACCCACTCAAGACAATCGGATGATGTTTTCGCGCGAATGCCTGTGGTGGAACATGAGTGGTGATTGGCAGCCGCATTCCGGACATTTCGAGTCCTATCTGGAAGCGCAAAAGGGAAAAACCAATATCTGGGGCTACGTCGTTCCACCCATGCGAAGCTGGCGTGCCTATCACTTCCATGACACCAGTGACAGCGCTACGGTCAAACAGGTGCACGGCATTAACGACAATGAATATCTGCGTGCAGATGCCCGTAATCTGGCGGCATTTCTTTTCCGCCTGAAAAACCACCATGAGGCGCATTACCGCCGCATCGTTAAATCCATTCAGTTGGTAGCGCCGTTTTTTGGTGACTTCCATCTACGTCCGGCGGTGGATAACAAGGAAAAAATTCAACTTGAATGGACCGAGGCCGGGCAAGACGTGCCGTTCTCTGCCAGCGCGCTGTCGGACGGCACGCTTCGCTTTATCTGTTTAGCCACCGTGCTATTGCAACCCGAGCAGTTCATGCCAGCGTCCATTTTGATTGATGAGCCGGAATTAGGATTACACCCCTACGCTATTGCTGTTCTCGGCGCATTGATGAAATCGACTGCCGAAAAACATCAACTGATTGTCTCCACGCAGTCCGTTGAGTTGGTTAACGAATTTGAGGCAGACGATCTGATTGTGGTGGATAAGGAAAATGGTGCGTCCACGTTCAAGCGACCCGACACCGCCGCCCTCACCGAATGGCTGAACGATTTCAGTCTCGGCGAGTTGTGGAAGAAAAATCTTCTGGGCGGGAGACCGGCGCGATGAAGCGCATGTATTTGCTGGCGGAAGGTCAGACAGAAGAAACCTTCGTAAGAGAATTGCTCGCGCCGCACTATGCTCGAAGTGGCTTGTTCATTACGCCAATCATTGTGCGCACCAGCCCCGGCCACAAAGGTGGCGTGGTGAGCTACGCCAAGGTCAAGCCGCAAATCATCCGCCTGTGTAAACAGGACGCAGCCGCCTATGTGTCCACGTTGTTTGATCTATACGCCTTGCCCGATGATTTTCCGGGCAAGACTTCAGCGGCATACCAATCAAAAAATATCGGCGCGCAAAAAGCAGCATTTCTCGAAGCCGCGCTCGCACAGGACGTCAACGAACCCAACTTCATTCCTTTTCTCATGGTGCATGAGTTCGAAGCCTTATTGTTCGTGCAGCCCGAGAAATTCGCCGTGTGGACGGACAAAGCCGATGTGGTGTCCTCGTTAGGCAAGGTTGCACAGAAACACCAGACACCGGAAGACATTAATGACAAGCCGCAAACTGCTCCATCAAAGCGGATTCTGGACCTGATGCCTGAATACGAGAAACCGTTTCATGGCCCGCTGATCGCTTGCGATATTGGCCTGGATGCCATGCGCCAATCCTGCCCGCATTTTGAGGCCTGGCTTCAGAGGCTGGAAGCGCTGGCTGCATGAACAATGAAGCAGTGAATCGTCGAAATGAGTAAGAAAAAACTAGAACTGACCTGGATCGGCAAGGAAACCCGGCCGAAGCTGGAGCCACGGATTTTGTTGGAGGATGCGGCGCGGTCGTATCACGCGAAATACAGGAGCGCGGGCGTCTCGCCCGCGCTCCAGGACATTTTCGACAACCGGCTGATCTTCGGCGACAACCTGCTGGCGCTGAAGGCGCTGGAGGCGGAGTTTGCGGGGAAGGTGAAGTGCGTGTTCATCGATCCGCCGTACAACACCGGCAGCGCCTTCACGCATTACGACGACGGGGTGGAGCATTCGATCTGGCTGTCGCTGATGCGCGACCGGCTGGAGATTATCCGGCGGTTGTTGTCGGAGGATGGTTCGCTGTGGATCACGATTGACGACAACGAGGCGCATTACCTGAAGGTGTTGTGCGATGAAGTGTTTGGGCGGGCGAATTTTGTTTCAACTGTTATCTGGCAAAAAAAATACGCACCGAAATCTGATTCCAAGTACTTTTCTGAATCGCATGATTTCGTATTGGTAATCGCCAAGCAGATTGATCGGTTTCAGCTTGGACGATTGCACAAGACAGAAAAGCAGACTGGTCGTTACACCAATCGAGACAACGACCCGCGTGGGTCTTGGAAGGCAAGTGACGTACTGCGGAATGAAGCACGGGATTACGCTATTTTTCCCGTGAAGTTACCTTCAGGGCGTGAGGTATGGCCGCCTTCTGGAACAAGCTGGAGATACACAAAGGAGAAGTTCGAAGAGCTGGTTGCCGATAATCGCATTTGGTTTGGTGTTGATGGCGATGCAAGACCGGCATACAAGCGATTTATTTCGGAAGTGAGTGACACGATCCCAAGCACAACGATTTGGGGTTTTGACGAGGTTGGACATAACGACGAGTCGAAGAAAGAAATGCGAGCTATCTTTGGTGAGGATTTGTTCGCCACTCCAAAGCCGGAGAGATTGCTTCAGCGGGTTATCCAACTTGCTACCAACCCCAACGACCTCATCCTCGACTCCGAAGAAAATTCCCAACGCGGTGTTGAAGCGCTGCGAGTGGGGTCATGACGACTACAGTTTGAAGGTGGAGAATCTGCCGCAGGCGGCGCCTAAGCCGGGGCAGGGGGACTTATTTTGATCCGCAGATTACGCAGATTTACACAGATTCAAAAACCAGAAACTGCCGTTGGGTTTAATCGGCGGAAATCTGCGAAATCTGTGGAGAAAGTTTCTTATGAACAGGGATGAGCAAACTTTCGCAATTATCGGTGCGGCGATGGAGGTGCATCGGGAACTGGGTCATGGGTTCCTGGAAGCCGTTTACCAAGAGGCCCTTGCCCTGGAATTTACGGGCCGCCGGATTGTTTTCACGCGTGAAATCGAATTGCCCATTTTGTATCGAGGGCAACGACTGAACACGGGGTACCGCGCGGACTTTGTGTGTTTTGACGCGGTAGTTGTCGAGCTGAAAGCCCTGGACCGACTGACAACGAGGGAAGAGTCGCAGCTTATCAACTACCTCAAAGCCAGCGGCAAGGAGCGTGGGTTGTTGCTGAACTTTGGGAGCCGGAGCCTGGAATATAAAAGGATGATTTTTTCAAATCCGCAGATTACACGGATTTCCACAGATTCATCTCAAGATAATCGGCGCGAATCTGCGCAATCTGCGGAAGGAGAAACTGGATGATTCGGGGGATAGGGTGTGGAACGATCACGCAGCCGTTTTATGAGAGGCAAGTTATGAAGCTACAGATCGACGAAGAAGCGGATGCGCTGCACCTGCAATTGGTGGATGTGCCGGTGGTCGAGTCGGAGGAAGTGGCGCCCGGCGTGATCGTGGATTATGACGATGCCGATCAAGTGGTGGGTATTGAGGTGCTGCATTTATCGAAGCGGCCGCATCCGGTGAACCTGATGGATTTCCAATTCCTGACGAATCCACGGCGCGCGGTGGCGGGGAAATAAGTGAACCGTCACGTCAATGCCATCGCCGGCCGGTTGAGTTTGCGCGCGCCGCAGCGCGCGTCGCTGGAAATTCTGGATCGCATCACCGAGATTGCGCCGCCGCGCAAGGCGGCCGACCTTGCGGCAGAGCTGGCGGCGATTCAAAGCGAGTATCCGACCGTCACGGATTTCGAGCGCGAGTTTCCGTCGCTGTGTTTCGCGCTGGCGACCGGTGTGGGCAAGACGCGGCTGATGGGCGCGTTCATCAGCTACCTGCATCTTGCGCATGGGCTGAACAACTTTTTTGTGATGGCGCCAAATCTCACCATTTACAACAAACTCATTACCGACTTCACGCCGAATACATCGAAGTATGTATTCAAAGGGATTGCCGAGTTCGCGGTGAACAGCCCGTCGATCGTCACTGGCGATAACTATGAGAAGAGCGATCCGACCACGGGCACGCTGTTTGGCGGCGTGAGCGTGAACATCTTCAACATATCGAAGATCAATTCGGAAGTGCGTGGCGGCAAGTCGCCGAAGATTCGCCGCTTGTCGGAATATATCGGGCAGAGTTATTTCGACTATCTCGCCGGGCTCGATGACTTGGTGCTCATCATGGACGAGTCGCACCGCTACCGCGCGTCGGCGGGCGTGCGCGCGATCAACGAATTAAAACCGGTGCTGGGGCTTGAACTGACCGCGACGCCGTTTGTGGAAACGAGCAAGGGGCCAGTTCAATTCAAGAACGTGATCTACGACTATCCGCTGGGTAAAGCGATGGAAGACGGCTTTGTAAAAGAACCGGCGGTGGTTACACAGAAGAATTTTGACCCGAGCAGTTTTACACCTGCGCAGCTTGAAGAGATCAAATTAAAAGACGGCATACGCCTGCACGAAAACGTGAAGGTGGAGTTGGAAACCTACGCGCGGCAGACCGATCAGGCCATCGTCAAACCCTTCGTGCTGGTGATCGCGCGCGATACCACGCACGCCGGGCAGTTGATGCAGTTAATTCAGTCGCACGAATTCTTCGAGGGGCGCTACAAGGACAAGGTGATTCAGGTGGATTCGAGCAAGACCGGCGCGGAGGAAGACGCGATGGTCGAACGGTTGCTGCGCGTCGAGCACGCCGACGAGCCGACGGAAATCGTAATCCACGTGAACATGCTCAAGGAAGGCTGGGACGTGACCAACCTCTACACCATCGTGCCGCTGCGCGCAGCGAATGCGCGGACCTTGATCGAGCAATCGATCGGGCGCGGCTTGCGCCTGCCCTACGGCAAACGCACCGGCGTGATGTCGGTGGACCGGCTCAACATCGTCGCGCACGACAAATTTCAGGAGATCGTCGACGAGGCAAACCGGGCGGATTCCGTGATTCGGTTGCAGCAAGTCATTCTCGATCCGGCCAACGATTTCGCGCCGATGGTGACGGTGGTTTCGAATGCGACCTTGCTCGATCACATCGGCGGCCATTCCGTGCACGTGGCGGGCGTGCCGGTGCAGAACCCGACGGCGCAAAATGTTTTCGCGACCGACGCTGAGAAGAAAATCGCTCAGGCTACCGTAGAGGTCATCAAGAAATTCGAGAATTACCCAACGTCGCGGAGTTTGCTCGACAAGAAAGTGCAGGAAAACCTTGTGCGCGAAGTGGCTGCCATCTACGCGCCGGTGCAAGGTGAGCTGGAAGGCATTGGTGAGAAGCCGGACATCGCCGCCGTTGTCGCCAAGGCGACCGCGTTGCTGGTGGACAAGACTATCGACATCCCGCGCATCACCGTTGTGCCGAAAGGCGAAGTCAGCAGCGGGTTTCATTCGTTCAAATTGAACGCGAGCGCGATTCACTATCAGCCGGTCGAGCGCGACATTTTGATTAAGCATTTGCGCACGAACGAGCTGGAAACATTGAGCAGCGCCGGAGCGGACGACATCGAGACGCGGCTCGAAGATTATCTGGTGCGCGCGTTGATCGACCACAACGATATTTCCTACGACCATCACGCAGGGTTGCTGTACGACCTTGCCGGGCAGATGGTCGCGCATATTCGCGGTTATCTTTCCGAGGACGATGCGCGCAACGTGTTGCAATACTACCAACGCCCGCTGGCGGAATTCATCCACGCGCAAATGCAAAATCACTATTGGGAAAAGGTGTCGGGCTACGACGTGGCGGTGAGCAAAGGATTTACGACGCTACGGCGGTCGGCCTATACCGCACCCGCAGGCAAGATTGCGGCGAATTTCCGCGAGACCGTCACCGACCGGAACAAGATCGGACAAATGCTGTTTAACGGTTTCAAAAATTGTTTGTATGATGTGCAGCGCTTTCATTCGGACACCGAGCGTAAGCTCGCGATCATTCTCGACCGCGATGCGCAGAAGTGGTTCCGGCCCGTCGCGGGGCAATTTCAGATGTACTACAAACTCGGCCACGAACAACCGGAATACGTGCCCGACTTCGTTGCCGAGGCAAGCGACGGCAACTACGTGATCGAAACGAAAGCGCGCAATGAAATGGAAGCCGCCGACGTGCTCGCAAAACGCGACGCCGCCGTCGCCTGGTGCGGCCACGCAACGCGCCACGCGAAGGACAACGGCGGCAAGCCGTGGCGTTATCTGCTGATTCCGCACGACGAGGTTGCCGAAAACATCACCCTGCCGGGTTTTGTATCGCGGTTTGCGTGCGAGCAACTCGAAGCGTAACGAGAACAAGAATTTATGTTTAAGGGCAAACCATGACTGACGAAACAAAAACCAACCCCGACGGTATCGAGCGTCAGCCGCTGCGCGCGTTCAGCGAGAAGGCGTATCTTGACTATTCGATGTACGTGATTCTGGATCGCGCGTTGCCGCATATCGGCGACGGCTTGAAGCCGGTGCAGCGGCGCATTGTTTATGCGATGAGCGAGCTGGGTTTGAAGGCCGGGAACAAATACAAAAAATCCGCGCGCACGGTCGGTGATGTGCTCGGCAAATTTCATCCGCATGGTGACTCGGCGTGTTACGAAGCGATGGTGTTGATGGCGCAGCCGTTTTCGTATCGCTATCCGCTGGTCGACGGGCAGGGCAACTGGGGATCGCCCGATGACCCCAAATCCTTCGCCGCGATGCGTTACACCGAATCGCGCTTGGCGAAATATGCCGAAGTGTTGCTCGCGGAGTTGGGGCAGGGCACGGTCGATTGGGTGCCGAATTTCGACGGCACCATGGACGAGCCGTCGCTGTTGCCGGCGCGCTTGCCTAACGTGTTGTTGAACGGGACGACCGGCATCGCGGTCGGCATGGCAACCGATATTCCGCCACATAACCTGCGCGAAGTCGCCGCAGCGTGTATTCACTTGATCGAAAATCCCAAAGCCACGGTCAGCGAGCTGTGTGAATTCGTGTTGGGGCCGGATTTCCCCACCGACGCGGAAATCATCACGCCGCGCCAAGAGCTGTTGGCGATGTATGAAACCGGTAACGGTTCGGTGCGCATGCGTGCGCGTTACGAAATTGAAGATGGCTGTGTGGTGCTGACGTCGCTGCCGCACCAGACCTCGGGCGCGAAAATCCTGGAGCAGATCGCGCAGCAGATGAATGCGAAGAAATTGCCGATGGTGGAAGACTTGCGCGACGAGTCCGACCACGAAAACCCGACGCGCCTGGTGATCGTGCCGCGTTCCAACCGCGTGGATTTGGATGAATTGATGGGCCACCTGTTCGCGACCACCGACCTGGAACGCAGCTACCGTATCAACATGAACATGATCGGCTTGAACGGCCGCCCGCAGGTCAAGAACCTACGCGACCTGTTGAGCGAGTGGCTGGAGTTCCGCATGTTGACGGTTCGCCGCCGCTTGCAGTGGCGGCTCGACAAGGTCAATGCGCGCTTGCACATCCTTGACGGTTTGCTGATCGCCTACCTGAACATCGACGAAGTGATTCGCATCATCCGCACCAACGACGAGCCCAAGCCGGTGTTGATGGCGCGTTTCAAGCTGAGCGACACGCAGGCCGAGGCGATTCTAGAACTCAAGCTGCGGCACCTCGCCAAGCTCGAAGAAATGCAGATTCGCACCGAGCAGAACGAGCTGGCCGAAGAACGCGACGAACTGCAAAAAATTCTGGATTCGGGTAAGCGGTTACGCACGCTAGTCAAAAAAGAAATTCAGGACGACATGAAAACCTACGGTGACGAACGCCGTTCGCCCTTGGTCACACGTGCAATCGCCAAGGCCATCGACGAATCGACGCTGGTCGGTGCCGAGCCGGTAACGGTCATTTTGTCCGAAAAAGGCTGGGTGCGTTCCGCCAAAGGCCACGACATCGACGCGCTCGCGCTGCAATACAAAGCGGGCGACAGCTTTCGCGCAGCCGCCATCGGCAAGAGTAATCAGTCTGCGGTGTTCCTCGACTCCACCGGCCGTGCCTATACGTTGCCTGCGCACCAATTGCCATCGGCGCGCGGCCACGGCGAACCGCTGACCGGCTGGCTGAATCCGCCGCCGGGCGCAACCTTTGCGGGTGTCATGTTGGGTGTGCCGGAGCAGTTGTACCTGGTCGGCAGCGACGCGGGTTACGGCTTCGTCGCCAAGCTCGAAGACATGTCGACTAAAAATAAAAACGGTAAAGCCGTATTGAGCGTATCGGCAGGGAGTCGCGTCGTGGCACCTGCACCGATTTTCGATGTCGAAACCGACCGCCTCGCCGCAGTCACCAACGACGGTCACATGCTGGTATTTGCAGTAAAAGACCTGCCTATGCTGGCAAAAGGCCGTGGCAATAAAATTATCGGTGTGTCGCCCAAGGACGACGAAGCGTTATTCGCGTTGCTGTCGATTCCAAAAGGCGGTGGCCTGACCATCTTCGCCGGCAAACAACACACCACGCTGAGTGCCAGCGAATTGAACGAGTACCAAGGCGAACGCGGACGACGCGGCAAGAAACTTCCGCGTGGCTATCAGAAGGTGGATCGCGTCGCGTTACTTCCTCCAGCATCGTGATCGGATCAAAAGTCGTAGCATGGTTCACATAGGGTCTGTGAACCACTGCGTAGTGCAACCGGCTTCACAAAATTTATTCAATATTTAGAGGGATCAAGACGATACAAATTAAGATAAACGTATCGCTTGGACTGTAGTTTCATGTTTTTTTCCGGACTCAAGCCGTGGGGTGAGGGCGTGCATCGTTGGTTGCGCGGTGAGTTGCCCACGCGCGCGCTGGCGCTCGAGTTCGATGTGGCCGCCCCGGCTTTCGAATCTGCCAAGCCCCGGCACAATCTGATCGGATTTCTTCGTGCCTGCCGCGCCACCCGTGGCCGCCGTGTCTTGATCTTGCAAACCGTCAACGCACATCTCGCAGCATTGAATTGCTACCCGGTGACCGCCTTAACACGTTGGCTGCATGCACTCGTTGCGGATAATTATCTGCGTGCGGCGGTGGGCGCGGTGTATACCGCATACAGCAAACGCGATGAAAATCCCGAGTCGGATGAACGCAAATTACATACGCAACTCGCAATCGATGCGGTCCAACAGCTGGCAATCTGCTATGCGCTGGTGCTGCATGTTGTGTGCCGGTGGCCGGATCGTATTTACGCTTTATGTCATGACAAGGCGCTCAAAATCGGTCATCGAATTTTCGAGTTGATCCATGCGGAGCAGCATTTATGTGCATTACGCCGTATGAAGCTGCCCGAACGCTCATGGCGCAACTGCAATCAACTGTATTTTGCGCTCTGCGAATGCGAGGACGTGTTGCGCGAAATGCCGCTGGCGGGTTATTTATCCGAGCCCAATCGCCCGGCGTGGCAACCCACGGCACGCGAACCCGCCCCGACGCATGCGAGCGTGCAGCAAATCTATATCGTGTTGCAGGCGACTGGCATGATGGATCATGGCACCTGGCCGCCGCAGCAATTTTTTTGGATGCTGGTGTATTTGCGCCGTACCTTGCCGCGACTCAAATTGCGCGCCTATACGGAGCAGGCGCTTAACGATGCGAGCGTGATCATCCGGCGTTCGATGCATCGGGCACCGACGTTTAAAAGCCGTCATTTGCCGAAAGAGCCGGCGTTGTTGCTGGATGTTGGGCCATTGCTGCGCCGCGTCGAACGCGATCTGGAGCGGCTCAACGCCGGCCAGCAAGATACGTTGTTCAAGCGCTTGGTTGGTGTTGCGGGCGTCAATCTGCTCGAACAGGCGCAACTGCTGGAACATATGCGGCGTAAATTGCGTTATCACGCCCACCGCGATCCGCGCAGCGACGCGGATCGCTATGTCGATCTGAGTCTGCATTGGGGCTTTGCCGAAGTATTTGCCACGGTTAGGGCGGCTTCCAGCAGCGACGATCAGTGGAGCTTCGACGACCTGCAACTAACACAGCAACGGGTAAAAGCGAATGCCGTTCCAGATTCGCACCCAGCAACGATACCGCATGTAAATCCGTATTTTCTGATCAATGAAAGTTCCAGCGGCATGCAGTTCAAATTTCAGGAGACCGTCGATACCAAGCCATTGTTCATCGGCCAATTGATGACCTGTACGCGTGATTCCGATGCACAGCACAGCGGCGTGCCGCAAGTTGCGTATGTCAGCCGCGTGCAACGCAGCCGCAGTGGCGAGATCGAAGTTGCAGTGCAAAAGCTTGCTGTCGAAGCAGAATGTGCCGGAGTGCAAGACCCGCACATGTTGGATGCGAACAAAGTCCTGCCGGGATTATTGCTGAACTGTCTTGACGGCAAATGGCGTTTCTTGTTGCATAGCAAACATGGTTCGTACGCCATTTCAAAACTGTTTTTATGCTCGGGCGGACAAAAGCGCAGTTTGCAGCTCGGACGCATGTACCTGTACCAGCCGGAGTTCGTAGTGTTCGATATAGTTGGATTCGAACACCATTAGTTGTCTGGTATAACCTACCCAGCGTTGTAATATAATCACCTGCCGAAGTCGTTTAAACTTGCGTACTGTCTACGGCTATCCGCCCGCCACTTGAAATGAACCGGTTGATCCCCATTGATGTACGCAGTATTGCGTATGCTTGTTTTGGTAATAACGCAACCACACGAGGAGTTGTAAATGAAACGCATATTTTTGTTCCTGATGACCAACCTGGCCATCATGCTGGTGCTGAGTGTCACAGTGCATTTGTTGGGTGCGGATCGGTTTTTAACTCAGAACGGATTGAACCTCACGTCATTACTGATATTTGCCGCCATCTTCGGTTTCGGCGGATCGTTCATTTCGCTGCTGATGTCGAAATGGATCGCCAAGCGTTCGATGGGCGCACAGGTCATCGAACAACCGCGTACCGAGACCGAACGCTGGTTAGTTGAAACCGTGCGTCGTCAGGCGCTGCAAGCGGGTATCGGCATGCCGGAAGTCGCGATCTTCGACAGCCCGGATGTCAATGCATTTGCCACCGGCGCAAGCCGCAACAGCGCGTTGGTTGCGGTGAGCAGTGGCTTGTTGCACAGCATGACGCGCGATGAAGCCGAAGCCGTACTCGGCCATGAGATTACCCATGTGGCCAATGGCGATATGGTGACGCTCGCGTTGATTCAAGGCGTCGTGAATACCTTTGTGATTTTCCTGGCGCGCGTCATCGGCTACTTCGTCGACCGCGTGGTGTTCAAGTCCGAACGCGATAACGGCCCGGCATTTTGGATCGCGACGATCGTCGCCGAATTGGTGTTGGGTATTTTAGCCAGCACCATCGTCATGTGGTTCAGCCGCCAACGTGAGTTTCGCGCCGACGCCGGTGGTGCGCGCTTGAGTGAACCCCGGAAAATGATCGCCGCGTTGGAGCGCTTGCAAGCGCAAATGCATCCGGCACAATTGCCCGATCAACTCGCCGCGTTTGGAATTTCCGGTGGCTTGGCACATGGCTTCAAGCGTCTGTTCATGTCGCATCCACCGCTTGCCGAACGCATCGCACGATTGCGCGCCGCGCAGTAATCCAAGTGTATTAACAACAAACAGGCCGCATGGAATTTCCATGCGGCCTGTAAATTTTATAAAAGTAGATGTTTACCCGCCGGTGAAGTCATAGTTCATCGCGTTATCGGGCTTTTGCAGATAATAACCCTGGATAAAATTCACGCCGCTTTGCCATAACACCGCTAGGCTGTTGGCGTCTTGCACATGTTCGGCGATGGTCTGTTTGTTTTCCGCACGGGCAATGTCGGTGATTATTTTGAGCATGTCGCGGCTCTTTTCATTGGTGGCGAGCGTTGCGATGTGCGAACCGTCGATTTTTAAAAACTTCACATCCAAATGTTTGA
This sequence comes from Gammaproteobacteria bacterium, assembly GCA_016200445.1. Taxonomy (GTDB): domain Bacteria; phylum Pseudomonadota; class Gammaproteobacteria; order SG8-11; family SG8-11; genus UBA6921. The sequence continues at coordinate 34,982 of JACQEQ010000301.1, forward strand.
GATAACTGAATGACTGAGTTTCACTGCCGACGTGGTCGATGGCGAATTCACAGTGCAGTTGCTTCAAGCCGTTGATGAACAGCTTGGTTTCTTTCAGTGCGCTCAACACCGACGCCTCGCTGGATTCGAAAATCAAGCTTGCTCCGTGCAAGCGGGCGGCCTTGAGCAGCTTGCTGACCCACACCAAAAACGTTTGGTCTTTCACGGAGTCGTGTGAAAGTTTGATGAACAGCTGGGTGTTTTGCGCGCTGGTGTTGCGTTTCGTCGTTAACATTTTTACCGCTTGTTTGGTCACCCAGCGATCAATGTCCGGCATCATGCCCGCACGCTCGGCCAGTGCCATAAACTCGGCGGGCGATATGTCTTTGTTCTGTTCGTCGAGCATGCGCAGCAACACTTCGTAACGTTCGCCGGGCTCGGCATGCAGGCTGACGATCGGTTGGTAGACCAGACGGAAGCGATCTTTTTCCAATGCCGTTTTGATGCGTTGAATCCAACCCAGGTCGCGTTCGTTGCTGGCTCTTTCATCCGCGACGGTATGGATATGAATCTGATTGCCGCCGCCGGATTTGACTTGTTTACAGGCCATGTCGGCATGCGCCAAGACTTTCTTCGCATCGCTTGAGGTTTCGGTAATTTGTGCCACACCGATGCTGCAGGTGGTAGTGATCGACTGACTTTCCAGTTCGAAGATATTGCCCTCAATCGCCTTGAGCAATTTTTCAGCGAGTAGTTTGACTTTACCGATGTCGGCTTCGTGCACCAGGATCGTGAACACTTCGCCGGCAAAGCGCGCGGCAATGTCCGTCGCGCCGATGTTGTTTTTAATCACGGCGGCCATGTCGCTCAATACTAAATCGCCCGCTGCAATACCGATGGTTTCGGTGATCTGTTTGAATTCGTCCGGTTCCAGGTAAATTAGCGCGCTACTTTTACTGGCCTTTTCATTGGTTGCCGATTTAATCGCGGCTTCCAATTGCTCCATAAAATGATTGCGGTTGTACAAGCCGGTGAGCAGGTCTTGACGTCGTAAGGTGTCGAGTTCTTTTTCCAGTTCTTTGTTGTCCGATTTGCCGCGGATCAACACCTGCGTACACGGCTCGCCTTCGATGCTGGCCGGTGCGAACACCAGCACGCCAGGAAATTTCTTGCCATCGCTGCGGATCAGCGACATGTCGACATCGCCTTCCGGGGTTTCGCCGGCCGTCAACAAGCGCAAGATGCCTTTGAACTGCTGATGATTCTCCGGCGCAATCATGTCCATGATGGGGATGCCTTCCACGTCGTCGGCTTCCGCGAAACCGAACATCTCAAGATAGGTTGCATTGGTGTAAATGTGCATGCCTTCGTGGATGTACGCGATCGCATCGCGCGAGCTATCCATCAAGGAGCGGTTGCGCCGTTCGCTTTCGCGGTACATGGTTTTGGCACTGCGGTGGCCGCGGCGTTCTTCCAGGTCGTTGAGTTCGCGTTCGATCACGAGCAACAGCAATTCGTGGTTGGTCTCGGGAACTAAATCACGCGCTCCGGCACGCAATCTTGCGAAGCAATCACCAGGTCCCAAGTTTGTTGGGCGAGGGCTTCCTGCAAATCTTCCCCGTCTTCCACGTTCGTCGAGCGGATCGCGTAACCGGCATTGCGCATCATGCTGGCGATAACTTCCGCTTCGTTGGAAGATTCTTTGATGGTTAGCAGTCGTATTACTTTTTCGTTTTTAGTCACGTGTTTTCCCTCACACTAGTGATTGCACGCGCAGCCGGAGAGCAGCACGTGCGCGGTTGCGGCGCAAGTTTATCGTATTACAAAGACGACCAGACATTATCAAAATTCCACTTAGGTTCATCTTTGTCATCCGGGTCGCGTGTTCGTTCGGATTTCTTGGTGTCTTTAAACTGAAAGTGCGAAAACGCGCCCGTGGTTTCCAGCGCTTGAGTCAGTTGAATGTTTTTTTTGTCGCTGTCGATACCTAAAGCCAACGTGTCGCCGACTTCATACAGATTGGGTGCGATCAGAGTCACGGGCAGGTTGGCTTCCTTGATTTCGGGTAATACCAGCGCACGCTGGTATTCGCGGGTTTTTCCGGCGCGTTCTTGCCGCACGGCGGCGGCAATCGCATAAGGCGCCAGTTTTTGAATACCCAATTCCAGTTGCTTGCCGTCGCGGCTTTTCATCCACCGCACCACGCCGATACTCCAGCGGCTTTTGTTCGGTTCATCCATGTCCTGCATGCCGATCAGCTCGCCGACCAGTGCGCTCAAGCCTGCGTTGTCGGCGCCTTCCACCGGCAACCACACCAAGCAAAAACCGCCTGCGCTTTCATTCACGGTGCTGCAAACATGAAAATCGTAACGTGCCGTGTTTGATTTGACGTCGTAGCGCACC
>JACQEQ010000288.1 GCA_016200445.1 Gammaproteobacteria bacterium
ATGAAGAGACAACATTTGAAGCAAAAAAATCTCGTGGGGTAGGGTGGTCTTTAGGGTTCGCTGTACGTAATCCGGATTGCTTGTCCGGTGTGGGAATAGGCCCAAAGAAGTAAGCGAGAGGATTTAGGAAATAATTTCAGGGGTGTTCAACTTAAGCCAAATACTCCGCGAAGGCAGCCCGGCAAGACAGTGCAGAGTAAGAAGGATCAAGGAGCAAAACAGTGGCGAAATTATTAGGCGACATCGAGCACTTCATCTTTGAAGTTTCCGGCCTGTCCGAGGAGCTCAAGGTCGTAGGATTCAGGGGCAGTGAGGATGTCTCCAAACCCTACAGCTACACCTTGGAGCTCGCTTGCGAGAATGTAGACCTCGACTTCGATACTGTGGTGGGCAAGCCTGGTGTGCTGACGCTGATCGGCGACCATGACAACATCGAGCGCCATGTGCACGGCATCGTGTCGCGCATGTGCTTTTTGCGGCAGGTCAAGCGCTTCGCGGTGTATGAGGCGGAGCTGGTGCCGCAGCTGTCGTTTCTGGATTTACGCCACAATTGCCGGATTTTCCAAAATGTCACGGTGCCGCAAATCATCGAAAGCGTTTTAAAAGACGCCCAAATTGCCAGTGACCACTACAAGCTGCAACTGAACGGCAAATACGAAGCACGTGAATATTGCGTGCAATACCGCGAGACCGATCTGCATTTCATTGCGCGCCTGATGGAAGAAGAAGGCATTTATTATTTCTTCGAGCACAGTAAATCCAGTCACCTGATGATGGTCGCGGACAGCCCCACGGTGCACGCCAAGATCGCCGCGCCCGACAAAATCTTGTTTCACGATGTCAGCGGTTCGGTCGAAGCCGAAGACTCATTTCAGCGCTTCGCCTATACCGAGCAGGTGCAGAGCGGTCAAGTGGCGCAGCGTGACTTTAATTTCAAGAAGCCCGCGCTGGGTTTAGAAGTGAAAAAGCAGCAAGACAAAAATGCAGCGCTCGAAGTGTATGACTATCCGGGCGGTTATGAAGTACCGGGTGTTGGCGACAAATTTACGCAGGTGCGGCTCGATGCCTTGCAGGCGCAGATCAAGCAAGGGGTCGGCACCAGCAACTGCATGCGTCTCGTGCCCGGCTTTTCATTCACCTTGGCCGAGTATCCGCAGCAAAAGCTGAATCAGGACTATTTTCTCACGCAACTGAAATGTAGAGCGCGCCAGCCGCAAGTGTTGCAAGAATCCGCAGGTAGCGAAGGAACGACCTACACCAATGACATTCACTGCATGCCCGCGAGCACCGTCTACCGGACAAAACAGGCCTTGTCGCGGCCAAAAGTGAGCGGCGTGCAAACCGCCATTGTGGTCGGACCTGCTGGCGAAGAAATTTATGTCGACGAGCATGGCCGCGTGAAAGTGCAATTTCACTGGGACCGTCAAGGTAAGAACGACGAAAAAAGTTCGTGCTGGATTCGCGTATCGCAGCTGTGGGCCGGTGCAAGTTGGGGTGCGATCTTCACGCCGCGCATCGGTCAGGAAGTGATCGTCGGTTTCCTTGAAGGTAATCTTGACCGGCCTCTCATCACCGGGCGTGTGTATCACGGCACCAATCGTCCACCGTATCCGCTGCCCGCCGAGAAGACCAAGAGCACCATTAAATCCGATTCAAGCAAAGGCGGTGAAGGTTCTAACGAGCTGCGCTTCGAAGATCTTAAAGACAAGGAAGAAGTCTATTTGCACGGCCAGAAAGACTGGAACATCCGCATCGAAAACGACACCAAAGAATGGATCGGTCATGACCGGCACCTGATCGTGCAGCACGATCAACTCGAACAGGTAAAAGGCGACAAACACCAGAAAGTCGTCGGCGTTCAAAATGTCAAGATCGACGGTACGTTGTCGATCGAAAGCGGGGCCGACACTCAGCAGAAAACCGCACAGAATTTTGCCCACGAAGCCGGGAGTGAAATTCATTTCAAAGCAGGACAAAAAGTGGTCATCGAGGCGGGCGTGGAACTCACCATCAAAGTCGGCGGCAGCTTCGTAAAAATCGACGCCAGTGGCGTCACCATCGTGGGTGCACAGATCAAACTCAACAGCGGCGGATCGGCGGGTTCGGGGTCGGGTGCAGCTCCTGAAGCGCCCAAACTTCCGATGGAGGTGGCAAAGGCACCGCCCGCCGAACCGGTGCCTGCGGCGAGTCCGGCGGCGACAGTATTAAAAACTGCCGCACAATCCGGGACCCCATTTTGCGAGGAGTGTGACAAGGCGAAAAAGCAATCTGCAGTAGGCGCGTAACAAATTATGGTTTCGGCGACAGCTAAATTGGGGGCGTTGTTCAACGAAGGGTTAACGACCTATGCCATCCTGGACGGTGCACAAGTGCCTGAATTGCGCCAGCGACTGCATGCGTCAGGTCTAGAATTCGTGTGTCTGTATCGGGGGGAGATTCCAGACGATCTCGCGCAGGTCGCACCTTATCTCGTCGCGCTAAACCGCAGTGACGAATTCACCGCGTGGATCGTGCAGCAGGGATGGGGGAATGCGTGGGGAATATTCGCGCGAGTGGATTCGATGATCAATATGACGGAGGTTCGAAAACACTTTCGTACGTTTCTAAAAGTAGAATTTCCAGACGGAAAATCCAGATACTTTCGCTATTACGATCCGCGTGTGCTGTTCGACTACTTGCCGACCTGCAATCGTGACGAGCTGTCTAAATTATTTGGTCCAACAATCACCTCTTATGTCGTGGAGGCTGAGGAGCAGAACGTCGCTTTACAATTCACGCTGCAAAAAGGGCTGCTGGTCTGCGCAGACGTTAAATTGCGTTGAGTGCAACGGATCAAAGGGAATGAGCTCATGTTGAAAATACGCCAAGAGCAGATCGATGCGCTCAGCGTCGGCGTCGAGAAAAGATTCAAACGTCAAATGTGCTTGCAACTGCGCGCCGAACACGCGCGCGAAACCATCTTGTTGGACGAAAAACAACTGGCAGGATTGGTCGATCATGGTGTCGCCAAAGCCAAGTTTTACAAGATCGACGTCAAGCGCGATGTCGCCGACTACCTCGTGATCTTATTGCGCTACGGGGTGAATTTTGAGCAGCGGCCCGAGGATAGCTGGGCGCTCGAAATTCTTGATGATCCCGACATGGAAGGCGGAACGAAAATTCTTCAATTGGAAACGCAGTTCGAAAAGCGGGAGAGTCAACGTGGGTAGAGCGACGGGAAGATCAAGTTCGAATAGCAGCAAACAGCCGGATAACGAGAAGGTCGATTCCGCGACGGCATCGTGTCCACTGCAAAAAAATACTCGGACGCCCTGTGATGTAGCGTCGCTCAAAGTGGAAGATGGCGCGTCCGGGCGCAGTCTTGAAATTTCAAAATCCAACACAAAAGAACCCCCTCCGCCGGGCACGCCGGCGCGTATCCTGCCCGCGTTGGCCCGTTACGATGCAGTCTTGGAGTTGTTGTCAGCGGCGAACGAGTACACGGGGAATAGCAAAGATGCCAAAGAGAAAAACGCCTCATTGGGGTTGGTTGCAATGCGGGTGGGCACCTGTCCGTTAAAGCAGCATGTGGCGTTAAAAATCGAACCCCTCAACGCCGTGGATGCGCAGGATCGCCATGTGTTGGACGGAAATACATGTCCTGCCCCTGTGAAAGTACTTGGTCGAGCCCTTTTTACCGACAAGGGACCCGCCAAGTGGATTGCGCCATTTTGGATATTTGGCGAGGAGAATATAAAGCAGCTCAAAGTGAGTGCGGAAAGCTGCGGTGTGCTTGCGGAGGGCAAACCGAATCGCGCGCTTAAATGTCTGGTGCGAGTGTATCGCGACGATGAGTATAAGCTAACGTTTCAGGTTCCAGCATTCCATAAATTCAAACGTGAATGGAAGGCTGAGGAAGACATCAAAGGCACGGTAACGCGGGAGTCGTCGTACGAACACAGTATACGTGGGGACAAGGTTGCCGAAGAATCTCATAAAACGACGCGTAGTAATAACGCTTCCGGGAGGACTGATTATACGACTGGCAAGTATGGAGGAAAAGATCAGCAAGGGACCTACCTCGCCCAGGAATATGGGCGGGGGATCAAAGATGGTGTCGCGCAAATCGAGCGAACGTCTGAGAGCGCGGAGCGCAGCGGCCCTGTTTCATTGTATCGCGACGAATCGACGCAAAAGGTTACAAGTACAAAAACCGTGGCTAATGGTGCGCAGTTTGTCTTCGACGTAGAAGCGCAAAAAGAACTTAAGCCCACCTTGTCTCTAAAGCGGAATGGCAACGAAGTCGATTTCACCAAGGCCATCAACGATCTCATCAATCTACAACAGCGTCTCGTCAAATCGTTTAACGAGATCAAGAACTGGGTGCCGAAAGTCGGTTGGTGGGTCGAAATTGACCTGTCCATTTTGATCGGGGAAATCGAGGGAAGCTGGGGCAACCGCTATCCCGAAAAACCGAAGGATGGTGACCGCTACAAACTGGTGGAGCAATACTTCGATCTTGACTTCAATCTCAAACTCATTGATTACAGCGTGTCGCTCGAGGCGGGCATCGACTTCAAGTCGCCGGAGATTTTAGATTTTATTGGTGGCGGTAGATTGCTGGAAGTCATTCTGAAAATCCAAGGAAAAATCTCGGGTGAAGTCACAGTGAAGGAAAAGCTCACCAGCCTGGCGGATGATAAAGCCATTCGCGTGGTCGGTGAAAGCACCGTGGATATCAATGTCGAAGGATCAATTACAGTTTTAGCCATCAAGTATCAAGCGATTGGTGGGGTAAAAGGCGGTATTAAATTCGAGGGTGCGTTGGTCGGTAGTTTGCGGGTTGTTCCGCACATTGAGGGGGAGTTTGGTTTTGTTGAGACCATCGCGTACGCGATTATTACTAGCAAGCGCGACGGTGATTCAGAGCGCTTCGAGAAAATTATTTTTGAGAAGAAGGAAATCTGGAAAGGAAATTTACCGAGTACGACGTAGCGCGAGATGGTTATGATCTTTGCCGCAAGCCGAGGATGCAATGATGAGCTGCCGACGATATCTGTTATTACTACTCACTGTGTTTTTAATTTCGGCTCTACCTTTTCGAAGTGTTGCAGGAGACAAACCCATGCTGGGTACCGATCAGATGATTTACGTGGAAGTGAGCAAACAAAGTTGCGAGGTCGAGTTGTACATCAACGGAATACCCGTCGTTCGGCTGTCTACTAAAGAATCTAAAGCGTCGGAGCCAGCACATCAGTATTTGATTGACGGTGCTAATGAAGTTGAACTGCTTATCTATCCTGGGCAGATACCTTCGCAAGCGCGCACTGCACAGCGTGAACTTGACGCGAAGGGAGCCTATGCGGTGGCCAAGCTGGTTAAGTACCCGGTAGGGGTCTATCCGGGCGACGTGAGCGGCGAGATTCTGGGGATCGTTGAATGGAAAGGGCAGGATGCAAAAAAAGAAATGTTCCCGAAGTCGGTATTCACAAAATTAGAGCTAGGACCGATGTTTGGGCGATGGCAGTGGCAGGATGCCGAGCAAGTGACGTTGGATAAAAAAACACTCGCGGAAATTTCAGGTTATGTAGAAAAATTTTACGCCGCTTTTTCAGCGAGCAATGGGCAGGAAATTCTAAATTTGGCGCGTGTTCGACTACAAGAATTAGATAAAGCATATCCAGGAACTGATCCCGCACAGGAAAACGCACGATTCTTACGCAATGTTGAAAAACGTAAACACAATGCGCATTGGAAAGTGCCGCCGCTGCGACCCGCGCTGTTTGATTTTCGTGTCTGCGCTAATGGCCGAATGGTTGAAATAATTAACTCCGACTGGAAGCCAACGATTCGGGGGCTGTTTGAAGATCGGGATTTTGAATACACCTACCAAATGTTCCTCAGCAAGATCAAAGGACAGTGGGTGATGGTCCGGTAAATGAACGCCGCCGCTCTTCCTCATAATGTTAGTTTTCTGCAACGCCGCCCTCGCAATGTGCATGTTGCAACGCGACTCATCATTGCAGTGTTCTGGTTCTCTGCAATCTTTTCGTTCGCCAGTCAGGCTCAAGACGACCGCTCGATGCATTGGGATGCATTGGAGGTCGACGCTCGCCTGGACGCCGACGGCAGACTGCATGTCAGTGAGCTTCAACGCATGGTGTTCAATGGCGCCTGGAACGGTGGCGAGCGCCGCTTCTCGATGTTTCAGGGTCAGCAGTTAGACTTTGCCGGGCTGGCCCGCGTTGATGAGCAAGGGCAGTCCTATCCGTTGACCGAAGGTGATTTGGATGCGATCAATGAATATCGGTGGACCGATCCTTCCACGTTACGTTGGCGGTCGCGTCTTCCAAAAGATCCCCCGTTTCACGATGCAACGTTCACGTATCGAATCGATTATGTGCTTTCGGGTATTTTACGTTTTGAAGACGAGCACTATGTTCTCGATCACGACTTTGCGTTCGCAGATCGGCCCGGAATCATCAAGCATTTCTTGTTACGGTTGACGCTAGACCCAGTGTGGAACCCGGACGAACTTCTTCCCCAAGAGATTCGCGAAGACGAACTGAAACCCGGCGAAAGTGTGGTGATCCAGCGCACGTTGCAGTACGCCGGGGCGAATCGCCCGGCGGCGGTGTCCCACGAGCCATTACCGGACATCAGTGAAGACCTGCCCGTACCCGTGCCGATCGAGGTGCCATACCCGACACGCATTGCGCTTGCGGCAACGATGGTCGCGGGAGCAGCGATCTTACTGCTGATTTTTTCACGGCGTGAGGCGCGAGCCGGACGTTTTCGCGCGCTGTTGCCGCCGGATAATATCGACCCTGCATGGCTCGATCAGCATGTGTACGTACATCTTCCGGAAGTGGTCGGCATGTTGTGGGATGGCCATCTCGGCAGCACTGAAGTTGCGGCGGTGCTCGCACGTATGTCCCAGGAAGGGAAGCTTGCCAGCCACGTGGAAAAAGCAGCTGACGGGATGTCAAGGACGCCTAGTCTCCACCTCGAACTTAAAGTCCCGCGCGACCACTTGTCCGGGTACGAGGCGGAATTGATTAATGCACTCTTCTTTGATGGTGGCACGACCACCAATACAGATAAAATTCAGGCGCATTACCGTAACACTGGTTTCAATCCCGTCAACAAGATCGCCGTGGCGGTAAAGTGGGATGTGCAGCGCGTGGTCGGAATGAGCTTCGACGTTTCGTTCAACGTCATACCTTTCTTGTTGCTCTTTGTGGCGGCCGTGATGATGATTCCGGTAAACGTTCGGTTTGGAACGGACGAAGACGGCTTGGTCAGCGCCCTGACGGTATTCTCGTTGTTCTTCTACGCAATATTCGCGCTGTTCGGAGTTGCGCACTATCGACGGAGCTACGCTTCTTGGTTTCAATCGGTGGCAGGCTTGGTAGCGGTTGCCGCTGTATTCGCCGTTCCGGTGCTGGTGTTGTTACTTTATGACCCGTTCAACAATTCGCTTTACTTGTTCATCGAGCTCGTCACGCTGTGGCTCGCTGCGTTCGGCGGCATGCTCTATGGCGCACGTACCCATGCGGGGTTTAAAGCAATGGAGCAGCGCTGGCTGATGTCCTCGGCGCGCGCGTGGTTTAAAGCGGAGCTAAAGAAATCAAAGCCGTCGCTGGATGATGCACGGTATCCGTATTTGGTGGCATTGGGGTTAGGCGGTGACGCCGATCACTGGGTGCAAACGTTTGGCGCCAGTGGTGCTGCACCGTTTGATCGCAGGGAGGATATTGGCGCGTCGCCCGCGTCATCGGGTAATCAGCCATGGTCAGGCGGAGGCGGAGCATTCGGCGGCGCCGGCGCGAGTGGAAGCTGGGTCGCAGCAGCGAATGGCATTGCGGCAAGCATCCCAGATCCCTCAACCCGATCAAGCTCCAGTAGCGGGTCCAGCAGCAGTTCGAGTGGCGGTTCGAGTAGATCCTCCGGCGGCGGAGGCGGCGGTGCTTGGTGATCAAACGAATTATTAGATGAGGAGGTGTGCTATGCCAGGTCTTGGCAGATTAGGAGATAAGTCGCATGCGCCGGTGGACATGCATGGTTGCAAGCCCTGCCCCCATTCGGTAACGGGTCCTGCGGTGAGCGGGTCGGCGGATGTGCTGGTGAACAACAAACCGGCGTTGCGTCTGGGTGACAACGGCGTGCACTCAAGCTGTTGCGGGCCTAACACGTGGAAGTCGGTGGCTGGTAGTGCGACGGTGTTGATCAACGGAAAACCTGCGCATCGCTTGGGCGATGCGACGCAACATTGCGGCGGGCCGGGGAGTCTTATTGAAGGCAGTTCAGATGTGCTCGTTGGATAGCCCCCGACTCGTTAATCATTTCTGCAAGGGACGCATGCCATGCCCGCACCGCAAGCCAAACTGCTCGCACAGTTAACCAAAACCAATTTCATCGCGAAGAACATCAAGATTCCGATGAACTGGAAATCGCCGGGGGCGCAATATCAAGATGCGTTTGCGCCGGCGGATTTGTCCGTGCCACCGAATCCACCCACCTGTCTGTTTCGCGAAGCGACGCAGCACCGTATGCATGTCGATGCCGCGAAGAAAATGAGCGACGACTACGAAGCCTACATTGATGCAATCAGCGGTGCGATTTGCGGTGGTATCGATCAATGGATGAAAACGGCGATGATCGCAGGCGTGATGATTAACGGACCGGTGGGCATGTTGACACCCGGTAATGTCATGGGTCCACCCTTGGCGCCCTTGATTATGGCGAATGCTCCCAAAAGCGGCGCGCAAGATTTGAAATACTCAAACGCAATCGCAAACGCCGTAAGCACCGCCTGGCAAACCTGGCAGTTGGGATTGTCGGGCGTGTTGTCATATCCCGCATTTGTCGCATTTCCGGGGCCGGTTGCGCCGCCTACGCCCAGTATTCCAATGCCGCTGATCGCGTTTGCTTCCGGCGGCGAAGCGCTGCTGAGTGCCACGCCGTTAGCGGCGCAAATGAAAGCCAATTTCGCCGACCCGGCGGCACCGCATGTCAATGAATTGTTCGACGCGCTTGCCAACGCCTTCGCAACCGTATTCCAGATGTTCAAACTGTCAACACTGGTGCAAAACGTGTTGGGCACCGGTCCGATACCCACATTTGCGCCGCCGATTATTCCAGTTGGGCCAGTGGTCGGCGGGGTGGGTACGGGTGCTCCCGGTTGCATTGCATGATGTAAAGCCGCGCGCTCAATGCGGAAATGACACGACGTGGCACCCTGGTGAGTGAGTTGTAAATGGATTTAGATAATCGTTCGCCGTACACCGTGGCCACATTGCCGCACCCGTTGCCGGATGGGCGTTATGCGCTGGTTGTTGTTGCCAAAGCTACTTACCGCATTGAGCCGACGCGCATTGTGTTTGCGGACGAACAGCTGCCGATCTGGTTTGCCGATGAAGTTAAAGAAACGCCTCAAGGGGTATTAACACAATTCGAAGCGGATACCGCGCTGATTAAACTGCGTGCCGATATCGCCGTCGTCGGCACGGTGCATTCACCGCAGGCGCGGCCGGTCTCACAGTTAGACGCCGCCGTACAGGTGGGCGGCTGGTCGAAGTCGCTGACGATATTTGGTGCACGTCACTGGGACATCCAGGGACGCTTGCAAGAAATTGCCGCAACACCGCCATTACCCTTTGTCGAGTGTCCGCTCGACTTCACGCATACCTACGGCGGCGTACAGTACGCACCCAATCCGGTCGGCAAAGGATTTATCGCACCGGGGTGCAAACCGAAGGATGTGGTGGGTGTGCCGTTGCCTGAAATCGCGCATTCGCGCGCAACTGTCAACACCTGGAATGCGCGACAGAATTCAGCCACGTTAAGCTTCATCGCAAAATCATGGCAACCGCGCGTCGCGCAATTAGGCACCTACGATGCGGTGTGGGAAGCGCAACGCGCCCCGCATGCGCCCGAGGATTTTTTGCTAGACTTTTACAACGCAACCGCGCGCGATCAGCAAATCGACGGTTATTTGCGCGGCGATGAAAATGTATCGCTCAGGAATCTTGGTGCACGGCCAGCGATGAATTTCAAACTTCCCGGTGACCGGCCAGACATCGCCGTGATCAGCCCGCGCGCGGATGTAACCGCACTGGATTCGCACCTCGATACCTTGTGTATTGTTGCCGATGAGTCGTTGTTTTATTTGGTTTGGCGCGGCGTACATCTGATCGACGATGTCAGTGCCAGCAATGTTGCGGCGGTGCGGGTTACGCAGTCACTAAAACCTACCTGAGTGAATAGGCGCATGTATTGTCATTTATCAAGATCAACTAAACGTGCGTCATACTGCGCAGTTGCTCGCGTTAGTGCGCGTTCATCCGCACAGTTTTGCGAGTCCCCGCTGCATGCAATCGCCCGCTCACCCCCCGCTGCAAAAATAAAAAATCTAAGCACAACAGAGGATTAGATCTGTATTTCGGGTCGTGATCAAAAGCTTGGCACAGAAGCTGGAATACCCGGACAAGCGCTTGCGACGCTAGAGCAAAGAACCGCAAGGCGGCAAGACAACACTTTAGAGCCAGTTAACATTCACACCACCACGGAGACACGACCATGCCTACACCCGCCTATATGTCCATCGAAGGCACCAAACAGGGCAACATCACCAAAGGCGCCTTTACCGAAGCCAGCGTCGGCAACATCTACGTCGAAGGCCACGAAGACGAAGTCCTGGTACAAGCCTTCGACCACAGCATCCTGATCCCGCGCGATCCGCAAAGCGGCCAACCGACCGGCCAGCGCGTGCATCAACCGCTGACCATCACCAAAGTGTTCGACAAATCCTCGCCGCTGATCTACAACGCACTGACCTCGGGCGAAAAGCTCACCAAGTGCAAGATCAAATGGTTTCGCACCTCGGTCAGCGGCACGCAAGAACATTACTTCACCATAGATTTGGAAGACGCGATCATCGTCTCGGTGAAAGCGCGCATGCCTAACTGTCAAGACCCCGGACAAGCGCACTTCACGCATCTGGAAGAAGTGAGCTTCACCTATCGCAAAATTGCCTGGACGCACGAAGCAGGCGGCACGCAGGGTATGGACGACTGGCGCACGCCGAATCGGTAATCTATTCTGTAGCACGCTCCACTGGCGCTGCCGGTGGAGCTTTTTTATTTCCAAGGAGGGAGCGGAACCGCAAGAGCACACGCTGTGCGCAGCGACGAATTGAAAATAGAACCTGGAAGCCACGATGAAGCACGCGTTTGGAGATGCGGCCGATGCGCCATTCATGGCGCACAATCCGCTCGATGACGAAGACTCTGCAAGTTTGCGCAGACGCTTAGCGACACGTGCAGACTTTCCCGATCTTAGTCGCATGAGCGACGCGCAGGTGCGCGCTCAGCTCGCGGCATTGAATTCAACCGGCAGACTGGCGCAGCTGCAAGCGCGCGTGCCGGAGGTTGCACACCCCGACGTACAGCCCGCACGCAAAGAACAAATCGAAACCGCAGTACAAGCGCCAGCGCCGGTACCCGAAGACGCCATTACCCGTTTGAATGTCCCGGCGCATTTCGCACCGGCCGCTGAATCTTGTGCTATTCAATACGGTTTTCAACGCCGTGTGCCGGGCTCGCGCGTCAGTTTGGTGATTCGCGACCGCGACAACAACGTGATCAAACGCGACGACACGCTCGGTGGCGGGGCAGATTGTGACGATGTTTTCGATTGGGACGGCAAGGATACGGGCGGTTGTTTGGTAGGCCCGGACAAGTCGCCGTTCCACGTTACCCTCGAGCTTGCCTCGGGTCTTTCGCGAGTGCGCGACCTAAAAGTCGAGATCAGCAGCATCGTGATCACGAATCAGGAGGGTCCGAAGCTCGTCATGAACGATCCGGACCACAAGTTCGTTTCCGAGGTGGCCATCCTGCTGAAAAAAACCGACAGCACCACGGCTGCCTGCGGTGTGCCGTGCAAGGTCGAGTTTTCGTACGTTGATCCTCCGCCCGACAATACCGCCAAGGCCAGCTCATTTAGCACACGCGGCGGAGTTCATGTGAGCGGGGCGACGACGCGTGCGGGCGTCAAGCTCGGCAAGCGTGCCGCGCCGCCATCGGAAATTTTCTGGGAAGCGCACGCGGACTGCACAGCAGCAAGCGCAGATGGCTTCAAAGAGAAATGCAACGTCGACAGCGTTACCGCCAGCGGCGCAAATCAAGGCAAAGCAAAAATCTGGTTCAAACCTTCCGGCGTTGGCGGCGACACCTTCAAAATTAAGGCAACTGTCTACGCAAATGACGGCACCACGGTGCTCAAGACCGTCGAGAGTGCGCAGCTCACCGTGTGGCGGCGCGTGTCCTTCACCGCCTATGAAATGGTTGGGCAGACGCATATATCAACCTATGGCACCAATGGTGTGATGTCCGGGTATTACACGGCGGACACGTATGTCGAATACGTCTTGGGCACGGTCAACGCCATAGCGGCGCAATTCTCGGTGACCTATGTCGGGTTATGGGATCACGCAGCAATGGCGCAAAAAGATTGGAGCACCTGGCAAGTGAAGACGCTTGCTGAAACGCCGAGTGCCGCCGAAATTCGCGATGCGAAAGGACGTGCAGGACCGGCACGCGACCTTGCGCGTGCCGCAATCCAAGCCAAGGCCAACGCCTGGCGCGACCGGATAAACACCCAATACAACGACGCGTTACAACATTGGGCGACCGACGCAGGTGTGCCTGCAAACTCGGTGGTCGCTGCCGGTTACGAACATCCGAAATATTCTGCCGATGCGCCGGATGCGGACTCGGAAACTGCGGAGTGGGTCGGTTGCCCGTGGCTAAAAATCGCAGTGGAAGGCGACGATGTCCGCCCCGACGACCGATGGGTATACGGTCAGGGACTTTCGTACGGCAATCGCGCCTATATACTTGCCGGGCCGGGCGCGGCACGCATGAAGGTTGTGATCGCACACGAAGCGGGTCATGAAACCAAAAACCAATTCGAGCGTGCCGATTTCGGTGGCGGTGATCACAGCGCAAGTGCCGGGTTAATGGACCCAACCGGATCATTAGCGTCGTTCACTCAGGCTGAAAAAAATAAACTGCGCGGGATCGCGTGATGCTTCGCGCGCGCGTGTGTTTCTTAATTTTGATTCAATGGACGGGCTTAACCATGGCTGCTGAACAAAGTTCTCAAGGCATCACACTGAGTGCAGATGCAACCGAGTATGTCGTCGGCGGTGCGATCCCCGTTAAACTTGCGTATCTAAACACGACACCGAACCCCGTAACGTTTAAAGAGCCGCTCAAGACCTGGGAAGTGCAATTTCGCGCGGCGCGTAATGCTACGCCGCCGGAAGATCGGCCCTTCGGTAAAATGTCAAGCTACACTACGCCTGCGGGAGTCGAGCGGCGCACCGTCGAAGCGGCGAAGCCGGTCACGCTCGACCCCGGCAAACAAGCTGCCTTCGAATACGACGTGGGCACCCGCTGGCCGGAGTTGTTTTCGCCGGGTCAGGTGCGCGTCAGCGTTGTCGATCTGCACGGTGAGCCGTGGCGTACGGTATCAAATGAATTGACCTGGAAGATTATTTTCACGGCTGAATCGGTCGACCACTTACTTGCAATTCTGGGTAGTGCAAAAAGCACAGCGGATGCGAAACATTTTGCGGTGTACTGGTTGCACACGCTAGATACAGACTTCCAATTCAACCTTGAGCACGATGCAGTGGAGATAAAGAAGGCGAATCAAGCCGCATTGAAAAAATTTAAAAAATGGTGGGTTGCAAACCGTGACAGCGACGCTGTTGCCCAGTTACTCGCCGCGAACAATCGAACCAAGTAGGTCCATGTTTGAGGACAAGTCATTATGGGTAAATTAAGCGGCAACATCGAAAACTTCACCTTTGCAATACAAGGTGCCAAAGCGACATTCAAACTCGCGAAGCTCGAAGGTAGCGAAGGCATTTCGTTTCCCTTCGAATACACACTGGAGCTGGTGTCCGAAGATCCGGATATTGACTTTTCCCAGATCATTTCCAAAACCGGTGTTGTGAAGTTCATTTCCGATGGCGACAATGTCGAGCGTTATATTCACGGCATGATCGCCGACTTTGCGCTGGTCGATCAGGGTAAACGCTTGACGACCTATACCGCGCGCCTGGTGCCGCATCTGTGGAATCTCACGCAAATGGCCGATTGCCGGATTTTTCAGGCTACGGCCACGCCGGACATCATTAAAAAAATACTCGACGACGCCAAGATCGCAAGCGATAGTTACAAAATCGATTGCAAGGAAACCTACGCGCTGCGCGATTACTGTGTGCAATATCGCGAATCCGATTTGAGTTTTATTTCGCGTTTGATGGAAGAAGAAGGCATCTTTTATTACTTCGAACACAGCGACGACAAACACCTGTTGGTAATTGCCGACAAAGCAACAACGCACAAAGAGATCGGCAAACCGGCTAAGGTGCTCTACCAAAAACCCAGCGGCAGCGTGGCGGCGGAGGATACCGTTTACCCGTTCAGCTACGCCGAAGGCGTGCGCACCGGCGGTGTGATGGTGAACGACTATTTATTCCGCAAACCGGCGTTGAACCTGCGCACCAAGCAGGATTACAAGCTCAATGCCGATCTGGAAGTGTATGACTTTCCCGGCCGTTTTCCGGTGACGGATAAGGGGGACGATGCCAGTGCGACCGGCACGCGTCTCGCCAAAGTGCGGATGGAAGCGGCGCAAGTCAGCCGCGCAGTGGGTAAGGGGCAAAGCGATTGCATGCGGCTCACGGCCGGTTTTCGCTTCACGCTCGACCAACATGGACGCAAAGCGCTGAATCAGGATTACCTTCTCATATATGTCAAGCTACGCGCTGAACAACCGTCGGTGTATGAGGAAGGCGCCACTGGTAAGGGCAGTAGTTTTCACAATGAATTCGCCTGTATCCCGGCCAGCGTTGCATTCCGCTCGATGCGTCTTGCCGACAAACCGACGATTGCCGGTGCGCAAACCGCCATTGTTACCGGACCCTCGGGCGAAGAAATTTACGTCGACGAATTCGGCCGCGTCAAAGTGCAATTTCACTGGGACCGCGAAGGTAAGAATGATGAAAAAAGCTCCTGCTGGTTACGCGTGAGCCAGCTGTGGGCGGGCGCTGGTTGGGGCGCGATGTTCATTCCGCGCATCGGTCACGAAGTGATCGTGGAGTTTCTCGACGGCGATCCGGATCGCCCCATCATCACCGGCCGTGTGTACCACGGCACCAACTTGCCGCCGTACAAACTGCCGGATGAAAAAACCAAGAGCACCATCAAGTCGGATTCGACCAAAGGCGGCGGCGGTTCCAACGAACTGCGTTTCGAAGACAAGAAGGGCAGCGAAGAAGTTTATCTGCACGCGCAGAAAGACTGGACCATCGCGGTAGGAAATGACAAGAACCAGGACATCGGCCACGACGAAACCCTGCATGTCGGCAACGACCGCAGCAAAAATGTCGACAAGAACCAAACCGAAACCATCGGCGAGAATAAAACCATCTCGGTCGGCAAGGATCACAGCGAATCGATTGGCGGCGGTGCGACGATCACGGTCGGTAAAAATGAGGATGTGAACATCGGAGATAACTACGGCCTGTCGGTTGGCAAGGGCATGACCGTTACCGTCGGCAAGAGCTTGAGCGAGACGGTGAGCGACGGCGCGGATATCTCGATCGGCAAGGATCTTTCACTGACCGTAGGTAAAGGGTTGTTGGGTAGCATCGGCAAAAACATGAGTCTTGATATTAAAGAGAATGCCCAGATCGCCGTCGGTAAAGATACCGTCATTGATTCGGGAGACTCGTTGTTGTTGAAGTGCGGCTCTGCCAGCATCAGCCTGAAAAAAGACGGCACGATTACCATCGAAGGAAAAAATATCACGCTCAAAGGCAGCGGCGATATCAATGTAAAAGCCAGCGGCAATATCACCATGAAAGGCTCGAAGATTACGCAGAATTAAACCCTGGCCATCGGGCCGACGGTTGCGCGGCTCACTCAGCCTGGCCCCGCCGGCGAAATTTTCGTCGCCGTCGGCGACGCGCTACCATGCGCTGCGAAGTTGCTGGCGCAGCTTGATCGTTATGAGCTGGCTAAACCGCGCTACTGCGGTCGCGATGTGTTGGTAGTATTTCAGGACGGTGATCGTAGTCAGCCGATCATCGTCGGCTTGATGGAGGAACCTTTGGAAAGCCTGGTTGAAATGGAAACACCTGCGCAGGAAGCGCCGAACCGTAAACAGGAATTGCGCATCGACGGTAAGCGCGTGGTGATCGAAGCGGACGACGAAATCGAACTCAAATGCGGACAGGGCAGCATCACCATTCGCAAGGACGGCAAGATTGTGGTGAAGGGGACGAATTTGCTTTCGCAATCGACAGGGTCGCACCGAATCCGTGGCGGCTCGGTCAGCATCAACTAGATCAATGACACATGTTAGACATTAAAAACAAAACGCCATATCAAGTTGCCTTGGTGCCAGGTTTGGACGTCAACGGATGCGATTTTGCAACGGTGGTGATTAAAGGGACCTACGACATTCATCCCGGGAGTAGCACGCTGACGATTGCCGGCGACCAACGGCCGATTCTGTGGGCAGATGAATATTACGGCGAGCCAGGCAAATCGAGTCCAAAGTACGAGTCTGATATTTGTATGCTCAAACAAGGCACTGATGTGGTCCTGATCGGTCACGCCTACGCGGCGCCGGGCGCCACGTCGATCGATGCGACGCTACAAGTCGGTGCAGCTAAAAAAACGTTACGCGTCTTCGGTAACCGCTACTGGAAACGTTCGTTGCTGTCGTGGCAGGCCAGTCAACCCGAGCCCTTCGAAATGCTGCCGCTCGTTTATGAGAATGCGTTCGGCGGAACACGGGTGGCGAAGGCGGGTGAGTCCGCCGAATTCGAAGCGCGAAATCCAGTCGGTAAAGGCTATCTACAATCCAAAGAAATTGACGGCGCGCCCCTGCCGAATATTGAAGACCCGCTGAAGCTGATCGACCATTGGAAGATGCGGCCTGCGCCGGCGGGTTTTGGCGTCATCGCCAGAAATTGGCTGCCGCGCATGCACTTTGCGGGCACTTACGACAGCCGGTGGCAAAACGAAAGGGCGCCGTTGTTACCCCATGATTTTGATGCGCGCTATTTTAATGCCGCAAGTCCAGAGCTCGTCGTTGCGCCGCAGCTTAAAGGTGGCGAAGTGGTGCAGCTCACCAATGTTTCGCAAAACCCGAATACGAGTTTTTCTCTGCCGGCGCTCGTGCTGAATGCACGCGTCCGCATGATGAGCACGGATTCCGACCATAGTGCGATGCTGGATACCGTCGTGATCGAGCCGGATGAAAACCGAGTTGCGTTAACCTGGCGCGCGACCATTCTTTGTGCCCGCAAATTTCTCTATATTGATTCAATTCGTGTCACTGTGAGTTAGTCCGATGGATATCGCGATCACAGCAATCGGTGCAGTTTCGGCGGTCGGCGCAAACGCAGAGCAAACCTGTGCGTCGATTCGGGCCGGCATTGCGCGATTTGCAGATCACGCTTGGTTTGAAGGCACGCCAGAAGATCCGGAATGGGATGAACGTCTGCCGTTAACGGCTGCCACCGTTGCGAGTATTGATCCCTTTGAAGACGGTGCAGAGCGGTTGCTGTTGCTAGCGGTGCCCGCGCTCACGGAGGTTTTGAAAAATGCCAAGCTTAAACGCGCCGACTTGCAAAAGTGCGCGCTACTACTGGCACTTCCGCACACGGACACGGGGACCAAGGACCTTCAACTCGGCGAGGAATTTGTGCGCGCCTTATGTAAGCGCACCGGGTTGAATCAATTGACAAGCTTCGGCACAAATCAAGCAGGCCATGCGGGAGTGTTCGTTTTGCTTGCGCAGGCGCAGCAGCTGCTTAACGAGGGCAAGGCTGATTTTTGTATCCTTGGCGGCGTTGATTCGTATTTGTTAGCGGAACGAATGATCTACCTCGATCAAACCCGACGCATCCGAACCGATCGAAATGTAGATGGCTTTATCCCCGGAGAATGCGCAGCGATGGTGATGTTGGAGCGTGCTGCCGACGCTGAACATCGGGGCATGCGGGTGTGGGCGACCGTGTCCAAGGCTGTATTTGAACATGAACCGCAAACCGCCTGGTCCGACCGGGCGAGTACCGGGAAAGGGCTGGCCGACGCAGTATCGAAGGCGCTCACTACAGAATCTGGTTCAGACCGGGCCGAGTGGATCTACTGTGACTTGAATGGTGAAAGTTACCGCGCGTTTGAATGGGGGGTGATTCGCTCGCGGCTTTCCAGCCGGTTGGGAACTATGAAAAAGCTCGTACATCCTGCGGACTGTGTTGGCGATATCGGCGCCGCGACCGGCGCGTTACTCATCGCCTGTGCACAGCAAGCTTTCAAGCGCCAGTACGCGACAGCGCGTGAGGCGCTGTTATGGACCGGGTCCGACGCCGGACTGCGGTCCGCGTTGATCGTGAAACAACACACTTAATAAAGGTGAAATATGCCGGCGACAGTAAATGTCAATACGAGGACGGTAGTGCACAAATCGAGTAGCGGCATCGCCATGGCGTTCCCCGATGTTTGCAAGACACCCTCGCCGGCGGGACCGATCCCGATTCCGTATCCGAACATCGCGCAATCGAGCGATACGGCGCAGGGGAGTACCGATGTCAAGGTGGATGGCAATCCGGTGATGCTCAAAGGTTCGAACTTTAGCACCAGCAGCGGTGATGAGGCAGGTTCAGCGGGCGGCGGTGTTGCGTCGAATACCACCAAGGGCAAAGCGGAATTCGTAAACTATTCGTTTGATGTCAAGATCGAAGGTAAGAACGTGCCGCGGCTGGGCGACATGATGCTGCAAAACAAAATGTCCTCGCCCAACACGCCGCCGATGCCGGAGGTGCAACCGCCCTTGATCGTTGTTCCGCAGATGGAAAGTGAAGACGAGGATGATGATAACGCGATAGTCAGTATTAAAATTTCGGAGTAACTCGATATGGCAAAAGTCGAACAGTGGGTGAATTTACCGAAGGACAAGCTTTTCGTTGAAGACGAAGTCACCGGGCTGGAGCGTGTCAATTTCGTTCACGTCGAATGCGAGTTCAAAAAGGCTAAGCCGGCGAATTTTAAAATCCGAATCGTACCGCTTGGCAGTCAGGCTAATTACACCAAAAAAGAGCGTAAAAATAAGCAATTTAAGCTGCAGGACCATCTCCCGATTCAGAGCAATGCAGCGGGAAAATTGGTGAAACTTGAAAAGGATATTTACCTTCCGGCTGCGGGAGGCAATAAATTCAAGATCGAGGCGAAATATAAAAAAGACGTCGTCATGAGCGATGAAATCGAGACGCGACGCAAACTCTATTATCAAGTTATTAAAATGAAGGGCATGACCGCGACGGTTAAAACACTCACCGATCACTTGGAAGACGAGTTCTGGAATACCGCTCATAAGCACTACATTAAGTTGAAACAAATTGCTTCCAAGGGCGACATCTCCGGGTTTTCAAATTTTGACGAACATCAGCAGGGTCAAATTCCGATTCTTGCTAAAGCGAAATATTCCAACGTGCGGGATCCATTTTGTTTTGCCCTGATCCTGGTTGATCAGCTCGCAGCTTCGGAGATAAAGACGAATACACTAGCCACCAAGATTGATGCAAAAAAAACACCGGTAACAGTGCCGGTGCCACAGGGTAGATTTCTTTGGATAGATTTAGATCCGCCCGGTACGCCCGAGGCTAACTGGAATTTCGGAGGGCGTTTCATTGAGAACGGAACCGGCAAGGTCACTGCTATCGACCCGAAAGATATTACCGCTGTCGGTAAAACCGCCGTGAAGGTGGATGTTAAGTCGTTACCGAATGGTGCTGTCGGAAATATTGAAGTCGACTTGAAGCTCGTGAATCGATTTCGCACCGGGTTGAGTCTTGGAAAAAATGTAATCTGTGTGGCCACGCGGGCAGTGTGGAAGCAACGCGCTGACAGCGATATGAAATCCACGTTGGTTCACGAAGCCGGGCACAAAATAGGAATGGTGCCGGGTGGCGGGGTGAACAGTTTGGATCAGCAGAGTACTTACTATCAGGCCATGGGAGGACATTGCAACCATGCTGTCAATACCTGTGTCATGTACGGTCAGATTCATGCCGGGCGCGACAATCGATTTTGTCCCAAATGCCAGGAATCGGTTCGTAAGCTCGACCTGGATGCAAGTAAGTTACCGGGATTTACCCCCCTTTAATGGCGATGCGAAACATTTATGAAAATCTTTGGATAGAGAGACGCGGCAGTGTACTACTCGTCGTACTATTCGCAATGGCACCCGCTTTGGAGGCAAGTTCAATGACAAGTTCGTCCTCGTCCGAGAACAAATTTGCAACGCCCTTTGACGTTCCCGCGAATTACAGTGGCCCGACGAATTTTTCACCCAAGGTTGCTTCTGATTTTGTCGGTCTCGTCATTGCTGCGCCAGAACAGGTCAACGTTGGTCAGGTCAGTCCGGGGGAGCTGGTTTGTCCGGTTAGTCTGACGTTTGAATTTAATTATGCATTTTTGAGTACGATCCGCGGGCCGGAGACAGATCATATGGTGGTCGTTGCGATTGATGCGAAGACCGGCAAATCCTATAGCAATACACTGCAGCGAGATGATTCCGTTCCAAGTGATGCTGATGATCGGCCTAAACTGTCTGCCCAAGAGATGCAAAATATAAGGAGCAAAGGCTATTTCACCTTTGATCTCGCGTCCGTGCTGCAACTCCCAAAGAAGGCTGCTACCTATCGAGTCCACGTTACGCTTGAAAAGTATCAGTCAAACGTCGTGACCATTATGGTTCGTAGTGGATCGAAATAGCCGAAGATGATCAATGCACCCTCCTATGCTCCGTTCGAGGATGCGGAACTCGCAGGACTCGATCAGTCCGGCGTTCGTATAGCGGCGATTAAATATCAACGCGCGGATGGAACGACCTCGATTCGACTCAAAGGTATTTGCCAATGCTCGGATGAGGAAATTTCAGACATCCCTGAAATTGTGTTAAAGGCTGTGTATGCGGTTGTGATATTTGGCGAGCTACATTTACCGAGCACGTTTCAGGTCATCGGCGAATCGATTCTTTTTGATGACGACAATTACAAATACGCGGGATTTACGCGTGGCTATTTTGATATCGACTTATTCAATCAGGCAAAACTTGATCCACGCAACGGAACATTTTTCATCAGCGTTGCATTTGCAACATACTTGTCGAATGTTGTGCCCATCACGCTTTAGCGATTAGCAATACAATCACACAATGATCGACATTCTCGTTGAGCACCTCGAAGAAGCGGCGTTTTTATGGACACTGCGTGAGCAGTCACGGGTTTCGGCCAAGTACCATCTCAATGCGCTTGGCGAGCTCGACGAACGCCTCGAAGCTCACTTGGACGGCTTGCGAATTGGCGGCGAGCAAAGTTGGAACGCGGCAAAAGAAGCGCTCAAGCTGGATAACAACGGCGATATTTTTGTGCTTTCGCATCTCGCCTTTGATCGCGCGCACGGGGATTGGATTGGCGAGGCGCTACAGGTTGCAATCGGCGCTGGTTGCTACAACGGTTTAGTTTCTGCGCTGTGCTGGTTGCCGTATACGCATGTTGATTCACGCACTCAGATTTTGTCGGCGAGCGAAATTGCCGAGCACCGCTACGTCGCGGTTGCGGTGCAGGCACTGCATCGCGTCGACGGTGACTGGTTGTCGAAAGCGTTACACGACACGAGCGCCTTGGTACAAGCGCGTGCAGGCCGTGCGGCCGGTGAGTTGGGACGTGCCGATCTCGTACCGCAGTTACTGGAGCTGAATCAATCCAAAGACGAGTCGGTGGCGTTTTGGTCGTGCTGGTCGGCAGCGTTGTTGGGTGATCAGTCCGCTGTCACCGCGCTGCAGCACTTCGCAACCGTGCCCGGCTACGCGGATGACGCGCTGGCGGTGGTGTTGCGCCGGTTGTCGCCGCAGGCGGCAGGGATGTGGTTGGAGGAGTTGGCGCAGGATGAAGTCAACGTGCGGCTCATAATGCAAGGAGCGGGTATCGTCGGCGACCCGGTGTTTGTGCCCGGACTCATTAGCATGATGAGTGTGCCCGCGATGGCGCGTATCGCAGCGGATTCGTTTTGTAATATCACCGGCGCGAATCTTACCGAAGATAAACTCGGCGCCGCGCCGCCGCTCGAGAACCAAGACGCGCCGGTGCAAGTGGATCTCGACGAAAATTTGCCCTGGCCCGATCCGCAACGCGTGTTTGAGTGGTGGGAGAAAAATGGCGCCCGCTTTAATATCGGGACGCGCTATCTGCTTGGCCAGCCGGTCACGCCCGAGCACCTGCGCTGGGTGTTGCGTCACGGAAATCAAAAGTTACGTTATGGCGCGGCACTGGAGCTTGCGATGCTGGTGCCGGAAACCGCTGTATTTGCTACACGCGCGCCCGGATTTATGCAGTTACAAAGCTTGGGCGTGTAGTCCATCGTCTTCGAAAAAATAATTTTCCTCTGGCCGTGCTCGACGGTCAGTCAAGCTTCGCGTCTTACCCATGGCCTGCAAGCAGAAGCACGCCTGCTGGAAGCGGCGAAGATGGCCGGGATCGAACTGTCAACATCGACGTCGATACTCGCCAGTTTGCTTTACATCACCATACGGCGTACCGAATCCTATAGCCGTGCGCTGCGGGTGGTGTTGTTTGATTACATGTTTGAGGCGTAGCGCACGAATCGCCCGGAAAAATCACACAGTCTGGTTGTGTTTGCGTTTAGTCTGTGTCTAAATGTCAATAGCTTAGATTAAGTTTAAGTGCGGTCTTAGTCTTAGCTTGAGTCGTACCCATTTGTTTCCACAACTATTTGAGGAGCGAATATGGAGAAGATCTCAAGAAGACAGTTCCTTGGAATGTCGACGACGATGGCGGCCGGTACGTTGTTTACCGGCACCTTCGCACCGACGGCAACCAGCTTTTTCGGTCTCGGCGGCGTGGCCGAAGCGGCGACCAAAAAGGTCTCGCCGTTTACGTTTGCGATCCTGACCGATGCGCATTTGTACGACATCGCGGATCACAAGTTTGACGCCTTTCTGGCCAAAGGTGTGGCGGATATCAATGCGATGAATCCGTTGCCCGATTTCGTGTTGTACGCAGGCGACATCGGGCAGTCGGGCAAAGACAGCGAGTTGAAGAAAGGCAAGAGCATCCTCGACAAGCTGAAAATGAAATACACTGTGATTCCCGGCGAACACGACTGGTACCTGGACATGGGTAAAGCGTGGCGCGGCTATTTCGGCGATGATCACTGGTCGTTCGATCACAAGGGGGTGCATTTCATCGGCATGAATTCCATTCTGGTGCCGGATTTCTGGACCATGGCGGGACTGACGCCGCTGGAACGCATGGGCCGCATGGAAGAGCTGGAATGCCACAAGTGCGGTGCTTGGGGCGTGGGATCGCAGCAGCTGGAATGGCTGGCCAAGGATGTCAAAAATGTCTCTCCCGATACGCCAGTGGTGGTGCTCACGCACTCACCGTTGTGGGACTACTACCCGCGCTGGAATTTCCAGACCTCGGACGCACCGGAGATCCGTTCCATTCTGCGCAAGTTCGACAAGGTCATCGCGATTCACGGCCATGTGCATCAGGTGATATACAACAAGCTCGGCAATATCAGTTCAGCCGGATTGCTATCGACCTCATGGCCGTGGCCGTATCCGCCGGTTGAGTTGCCCTATCCCACCATCAAGATGAATCGTGTCGACCCTGGTAATTTCGAAGACGGGTTGGGAAGTCACGCTGTGGCACTGTCGCAGGACTTCGACGGCATTCTCAATTACCGCGAGTTCGCGCACCTGCTGCCGGACAACGTTCGTCGCGGCCTGAAACTTTGATCGGGAGAATCCACATGAAACTCGCAAAATACAGTTTGATTGTTGGAGTCGCGGCAACGGCAGTGCTCGCAGGCGTGGCGCAAGCCAAAGATCCACGCACCGCAGCGCAGGCGGACGATGAATGGAATTATCTGATGGCAGCGGTCGAAAAAGGCGACGGACTGTGGCACAACGGCAAGCTCGGCAGCAATGGGCTGGCCTGCGGTAACTGTCATCCTGACGGTTCGGCGACCAATCCGCACACCTGGCCGAAATACCAGACCAACCTGGGCAAGGTCGGCACGTTGCGCGACATGATCAACTGGTGCATCACCGTGGGGCGAGGATCGTGCGTATGAAACCAAATCAATCTTTTTTTGCTATCTGTCTAGTCGCGGCCCTTCTGACGAGCACAACGGACGCGGCTCCCTGCGACCCCAACGTTCGCCCGGAAACGACGCCGACGCAACGGTTCGTGCTCGGCACGGATGGAACAGTGCATGACAAAATCACCGGTCTGACCTGGATGCGCTGTGCGCTCGGGCAGCAATGGGACGGCAAAACCTGCGCGGGAACCGCAGCACGCTATGCCTGGCAGGA
>JACQEQ010000289.1 GCA_016200445.1 Gammaproteobacteria bacterium
ACGTACCACGTTGATGGTGCAGTATTGGGAATCGTTCGATGCGCTGGAGCGCTATGCGCAAAGCCGCAATAAGGCACACCTGCCGGCGTGGTCGGACTTCAATAAGCGCATCGGCAAAACCGGTGATGTCGGAATCTGGCACGAGACTTACGAGATTGCCCCCGGTTCCTACGAATGTATTTATCACAACATGCCCCCTTTTGGTCTGGGTAAGGTGGGTAGCTTGGAAGCGGCAATCAACGCGCGTGCAAGTGCACGCGGGCGCTTGAAGCGGGCTTGATGGTCAAATTACCGGGTCTCCTGCAACAACAGTGCTATTTTCTGCACGGTTTCTTGCTCTAGCCAATCGATTGCACCGAACACTGCGTAGCGGATGCGGCCGTGTTTGTCCAACACGAAGCTGGTGGGGAAGGCCATGATTTTCCACTGCCGCAGCGCGTGGCCGTCACGGTCGAGCAGTACCGTAAAGTCAAGTTGCTGCCGGCGCATGAATGCATCTATGGTGCTATTCGGCTCGGCCATATTCACAGCGAGAATTTCAAACGGCTGGTTGCGCCAACGGGCTTTAAGCTGCTGCAATGCAGGCATTTCCTGCACACAAGGCGGGCACCAGCTGGCCCAGAAATTTAACAGCACCACCTTGCCTTGTGATTGCGCGAGCACGTGCTGATTGCCGCTGCGATCGGGTAATGCCAGCGGCCAGGGTTGTGGTTCGCCGTGATAGTCGCGTAGACGGTGTTCATTGGGCGCCGCAATCGAAAGGGTTGGTATTGACACCAAATTTGCGGCACGCCGCACGCGTTGTTCCCGTGCGAGCAGCTCGATGGCATTGCGAATTACCGGCGCCAGGTGTTCAGTCAGGCGGGTTTCCTCGACTGTCGCATCCGGACGAAAGAAAAAGCGGTCGCGCACATCCTGCAGGCGGCGTATGTAGACGCTGCTGCCGCCCCGTTCCAGTTGAGTTACAAGTTCGGTGATGCGCCAGCGACCGGCGGCGAGAACCGGTTGCAAGATAAAAACCGGCAAATTGGTGGCGGCGGCGATGGGTAAATACACGGCATCTTGTCCTGCCTCTGGTGTTTGCGTCAGGAGGTTGGGGCTGATTAATAGCGCACCGCCCAATGCGTTGCTACGCGTGTGTTGGGTTTGCCACAGCCGTGCGCCGCGCAATAAAAGTGCCGTACCTTGATCGTTACTGATCAGATAAATGCGCTTCTTCGATTGTGTGCTGGCGCGATCGATTAATAGCGCGACGAGCGTGTCTGGTATCGCTGCAAGCGTGCTCGATGAGGGCGCTGCGAAATACGCCGCGAACAGATCGGCATTCCAAACTTCGATGCCCTGGAGTGCAAGCAGTTTGGCAAGCGTTGCATGTGTTGACATAAAGCCATGTTCGGACGGCAGCCAGAGCAGTAACGCATCGCCCTGTGCTGCGAAACGTTCGACTGTAATCGTGGTTTGTGCATCGACGCGAATTTCAAAGCTGCCGGCATAAGCCGTAGTTGCAGCGCAATACAGCAGAAATAAACCGGCCGGCCAGATCGAGCAACAGCGTAAAGGCGCATTCATGTCGAGAATCATACGGACTCACCGGCGGAGCACAATCACCGTGAAATTTGA
Source organism: Gammaproteobacteria bacterium (assembly GCA_016200445.1). GTDB lineage: Bacteria > Pseudomonadota > Gammaproteobacteria > SG8-11 > SG8-11 > UBA6921. The sequence goes on from JACQEQ010000289.1 coordinate 1,621, forward strand.
TGCAATCATCATTCTACTCCCGGTTAGGTGATTAAAATCGCGGCGCGGATTCCGTTACACTGTGCGGATGTGGCTATGAAAGGACGTTGCGAAATGCGGTATCTACAGTGGTTTGCGGTGTTAACAGGATTTTGTTTAAGTGCGGTACAGGCTGCCGACCTGAGTGCGGCGTGGGTAACCGTGCCCGCCACGCAGGATTTGTCCGCAGATGCTGCCTTGGTAAACAGTCAACATTTGCCGTTGTTGCTGGTGTTCGCGCAAGAGCACTGCGACTACTGCGATAAGCTGGATCGAGAAGTGCTTAATCCTAATTACGGTACCGGCGCATACGACGGCAAGGTGATCGTGCGTCATTTTATGATCGACAATTTCGGAACGGTGAACGACTTCGACGGCAAGCGAATCGAGGCCAGCGCGTTGTCGCATAGATTTAAAGTATATGTCACACCGACGCTGCTGTTGCTGGATAACCACGGCCGTGAGCTGGTGCCGCGCATCGTGGGTATCGGCAATATGGATTTTTTCGCGGCCTATTTGGATCAAAGCATTGCAGCCGCCCACGTTAAACTGCGCGGAAATTAGTTTTTCAAATGCCTGCGCACGTCCGGTAACAGGCGGCGGCTGATCTCCAATCTCTCGTCGCTATCACGCAACTTTAGGTAGCAGCGCCCGAGGTTGTCTTTTTCGAGGCCCGCGATGTGCGCCACCGCCACCAATGCGTTGCGGTGAATGCGGATAAAGCGCGCCGGAAATTCGTCTTCCAGTTGTTTTAGCGAGTCTTCGATCAGCGCCTCGCCGCGCGCCGAACGCACCCGCACGTATTTCTGGTCGGCTTGAAAATAAAATACGTGGTCGATCGGTATAAGCTCCATGTTGCCGCGCACCGTGACGCTCAAGTGCGAACGGCCCGTCGGCGCCGCGTCCTCCTTGGCCAGGGTGGCAAGCTGGGCGCGATTGAGCGTGTGCGCTTTCGCGAGCGCCTGTTGCAAACGTTCTTTGCGAATCGGTTTAACCAGATAGTCCACAGCGTGCGCTTCAAAAGCGCTGAGCGCGTGATCGGAAAACGCAGTAACGAAAACAATCGCAGGCGGATTCGCTAAACGTGCCAGCTGCTTCGCAGTTTCAATGCCGTCCATTTCCGGCATCCGGATATCCAACAGCACGATATCCGGATTAAGTTCGCTGCTACGTCGTAGCGCATCGCTACCATTGCCGGCCTCGCCGACCACGACGCAATCGCCGATTTCTTCCAGCATGCGTTCCAGACGTTTTCGCGCCAGGGGTTCGTCGTCGACAATTAGAATTTTCATGCGGGTTTCGTCAGATAAGGGAAATGTAGCTCAACGAGAAATCCGTGTGCGTTTTGTTCGGTGTGTAAGCGGCTGCGCTTGCCATGCAATGCTTCGAAGCGCAGGCGTATATTGTCCAATGCCATTTTATTCCCCTGGCGTTGATTAATGTTGTGCTCTGGCACGGGGTTGTCGATACTCAGCGTTAACTGGTCGCCATCGCGCTGGCCGCGCACACGGATGGTGCCGCCATCGGTGCGCGGCTCAATGCCATGGTAAACCGCGTTTTCCAGCAACGGCTGCACGCTCAACGGCGGGAGCAAGGCATCTTCAGGTAGCGCTGCGATATCCCATTCCACGCGTAAGCGTTCGCCTAACCGGAGTTGCTCGATACGCAGATACCGGCGCGACAATTCGATTTCTTTCGTCAAGGCGACTTGCTGCCCGGGGTCGGCGAGGCTGTGACGAAATAAATCCGCCAAATCGATCACTGCTTCTTCTGCCAGCACCGGATCGCTGCGGGTGAGGCTGGCGATGGTGTTCAAGCTGTTAAATAAAAAATGCGGGCGGATACGCGCTTGTAATGCCGCAATGCGTGCCAGAGATTCGGCCTTCACCTGTTGCTCCCACTGGTGCTGCACATAGAAGTAGCGCAGCGTGACTGCATTGACGACCGCGCTGATGGCCAAATTTCGCAGTAGTAATTCCACATGCCAATACGGTGTAACTTCCCAGCCATAACCCGTGAGCAAGGCAATCCGATAGGCGATTTCGCTTAATACCAACGTGACCAGAAGCAATAAAACGTAGCTAATGGTGGCAGCCGTGTTTTCGCGTAAGCGTCCTAATTGCGCCCGCGTGTAACACAGCACGGCGGCGCTGGTTAGACCGACCCATTGCACGAACAATGAAATCACGCTGAGTTGGCTCCACCGTTCGCCGCCGGGGGCAAACGGCGCCAAGGTCAGCACGAATGCCAGCAACTCGCCAATGACGATCACGGCAAATACCATCCGGATGTCACAGAAGTTGGGTAGAAAAAAAGCATCGCGCGGCATACGCACGGGCTCGTTCAACGGGTCGCTCCTACGAATGAGGTGGTCACTGCTGTATCGGACGAGTCGCGATGGAATTCAAGCGCAGGGTGCCGGCGCCGGGGGAGAGAGTAGTCGGGCGCAATCACCTGGTGTACAGTGTCCGGGCTCCGTGAGGGCGGGGCGCAGTGGAGTTAATTTTGCAATCTTGCAAGTCTGGGTTTAGTACTAAAGACGTAACTTTCTTCTATGGACTTGGCGAGTTTTCAACCGCTTTTTGATTGGGTTTCCCAGCATCCCGCGTGGGCCGGTGTGATCACGATGTTGATTGCGGCGTGCGAATCGCTGGTGGTGGTCGGCATCATCGTGCCCGGCATTGCCATGTTGTACGGCGTGGGGGCGCTGGTGGGCTTGGGCCTGCTGGATCTTTGGCCGATTGTCGGTTGGACCGCAGCGGGCGCTGCGCTCGGCGATGGACTGAGTTACTGGGTCGGCTGGCGTTATAACGAACGGCTACGCACCATTTGGCCGATGAGTAAATATCCAGACCTGATTCCTCACGGCGAAGCGTTTTTTATCCGGCATGGCGGCAAAAGCATTTTGTTCGGGCGCTTTGCCGGCCCGATGCGCGCCATTGTTCCTGCCGTCGCGGGCATTTTGCATATGCCGCCATCGCGTTTTTATGCCATCAATATCACCTCGGCCATCGTATGGGCGCCAGCTGCCATCTTGCCTGGGGTTGCCATCGGCGCATCCATCGGAATGGCGGCGGAAATTGCATCGCGCATGGTAGTGCTGGTGATTCTGTCGATCATCGTGACCATGGTTGCATTGTGGTTTGCGAAGCGGGTGTTTACATTTTTGCATCCGCGTGCGGATGTGCTGCTGGAACGCGTGGTGCGCTGGAGTCAGACGCATCGTTTTTTAGGCAAGCTGGTGTCGGCGGTGGTCGATCCCAACAAGCCCGAGTCGCGCGGTTTGATTATTCTGGGCAGCATGCTGATCGCGGCAGTCTGGGGGTTCGCAACGGTAATCAAGTCATTAGCGGGCACCGGTTCGTTAATGAGCATCGACACGGCGGTCGCGAATTTCGTCCATGATCTGCGTACGCCGTGGACCGACGAATTAATGCGTCTGTTTGCTGGTATCAGTACGCCGTCGGTGATGGCGATATTCACGCTGGCGGTATTCGCCTGGAGGGTATGGGAGCGCAATGCGCGCGCGGTCGCGCATTGGCTCGCTGCGGCGGCATTCGGTGTTCTCATCCCGGTGGTATTGCATGTGGTGTTAGGGTTGCCATCGCTGGAATTCAGCGGCGAACGCATCGTGGCGGAGGCGTTCCCGAGCATGACTATTACCTGGAGTGCGGTGATGTTCATGTTCTTCGCCGTCATGGTGTCGCGCGATCTTCCAGAGGATTGGCGTTGGATGCCGTATGCGGCAAGCAGCATTTTGCTGGGCGCGATCAGCCTGGCGTTGTTGTATCTCGAGTTGCAGGTCGTGTCTAACGTATTAGGCGGCTTAGCCTTGGGCATTGCCTGGGCGGCGGTGCTGGGGATTGCTTACCGGCGTCACGCTGTGGCGCCCGTCTCGGCGCAGGTGTTGATTTTAATTGCCGTGGGCGTGTTGGGCTTGGGTGTGGGTATGCCCAAAGTGTGGATGACGGGTATGCAGGAGGTGCAACTGCCCAGCCCCGAAGCCAAGCTCGAAGTGCCGGCAGCGGCTTGGTGGTCGCATGAATGGGAGTCGTTACCTGTGTATCGCAGCGATTGGAAAGGACTACCCACACAGCCCATGACCGTGCAGTGGGCAGGTGATTTAGCAACGCTCAGGGCGCAACTGCTCAGCAATGGCTGGCACGAGCCGGTGCCGTTCACGCTGAAATCAGCCTTGTTATGGTTGGCGCCAAATCCCGACTTTTCCGAATTACCCTTATTGCCGCGAGTACACGACGGCCGCCATTCTTCGCTCGCCCTGGAAAAAGAAACCGACGATCCCGGCCGCGTGCTGGTATTGCGCCTGTGGTCGTCGACGGTGCAGCTAAAGGATCCCGCGACACCGTTGTGGGTGGGCAATGTTGTTAACTTGAATCTGATTCGACGTTTTAACTTTTTTATTTATCCGCGCACCGGTGCAGCATTCAATGAAGCGCTGGCTGTGCTTCAGGAAGATGTGGGCGGCATGGAGATGCAGCGGTTGCCGCGCACGAACGGAACCTTCGCACGCACGGCGGGCTGGAGTGGCGAGGTGTTATTGTTGATGGAGAAATCGTTAGTAAACAATCAATCGGAATCTAAAGTTTTTAGAACTTCTTCGAGCCGTTCCAGTCTTTGAATTGGATCGTCCAACAGCAGAAAATATTGTTTTTGGTCCAGACCGATCGGTAGCAATTCCGTCAGACGTGCGCCCACCCAGCTTGCATCATCGAAACACGGCTTAAGTTTCATGTAGGGTTGCCCCAACTGTTGCATGATGCCGCTGAGCATTTCCGCCAGCGGGCGAAAATGCGCGGGTAATTCGGCTGCGGGTTCATTGGCGAGAGTTTCTACTTCCGCAACCACCAGTTGATCGGGTTGCACGCTGCGACGGTAAATGCGGAAACGTGCGTGTCCGCGCGCAGTAATGCCTAGCACGCCGTCGTTGAGGGTATGAAAGTAGTCGATGTTGACTAATGTGCCCAGATCGTAAGTAATCGCCGCCTTGCCGGTTTCCACGCCTTCGCGAATCAAGGCTACGCCGAAGGGGGTGTTGTTGCGCAAGCAGGCGCTGATCATGTCGAGATAACGGGGTTCGAAAATCCGCAGCGGTAATACACCGCCGGGAAACAGCACGGTGTTCAATGGAAAGAGAGGAATGCGGTGTTCGCTCATCGAGTATTCCGCCGCCGAGCCGGTAGGAAATAATTAACTACCGCGCAATGCGTTCAATAGTTTTTCGTGTATCCCGCCAAACCCGCCATTGCTCATGATCAAGACCTGATCGCCTGGGCGTGATAATGCAACGACGTGCTTAATAATAGCTTGGATATCGTCAAATGCTTGGCCTTTGGCACCCAGCGTTGCAATGACGCTGCCGACATCCCAGCCCAGATCGCGCGGTGCATACAGAATGACGCGATCGGCTTGCGCAAGCGACGCGGCGAGCAAGTCTTTGTGCACCCCCATGCGCATGGTGTTCGAACGGGGTTCGAGGATGGCGAGAATGCGCGCTTTGCCCACGTGCTTGCGCAGGCCGCCGAGGGTGGTTTCGATGGCGGTGGGGTGATGCGCAAAGTCGTCGTAGACGGTTACGTCATTCACAGTGCCGCGATTTTCCATGCGGCGTTTGACATTGTGAAATTCTTTCAATGCCGCGATGGCTGTAGCGGCCGGCACACCGGCATGCTGTGCAGCGGCAATGGCGACGAGACCGTTATGCACGTTGTGATCGCCGATCAGTGGCCAGTGTACGACGCCCACAGCCTTGCCGTTGTTCAACACTTCAAACACGCTGCCATCCGGCTGTTGCAACTGTGCCCGCCACAGACCTTCGGCACCAACGCCTTCGACCGGAGTCCAACAGCCCATTTTTAAAGTCTGCTGCACGTAAATGTCATGCTGCGGCGCGATGATCATGCCGTTACCCGGCACCGTGCGTACTAGGTGGTGAAATTGGCGTTGAATGGCGGGCACGTCCGGAAAAATATCCGCGTGATCGAATTCAATGTTGTTGATGATCAAGGTGCGCGGCCGGTAGTGCACGAACTTGGAACGCTTGTCGAAAAATGCCGTGTCGTATTCGTCGGCTTCGACCACGAAAAACGGTGTATTGCCTAGGCGCGCCGACACGCCGAAATTTTCCGGCACGCCGCCGACCAGAAAACCCGGTTTTAATCCGGCGTATTCCAAAATCCACGCGAGGATGCTGGTGGTGGTGGTTTTGCCGTGGGTACCGGCGACCGCCAGCACCCAACGATTATGAATAATATGTTCGGCGAGAAACGCCGGGCCGGAGGCGTAGCGTAAATTATTGTTAAGCACGTATTCGATTGCGGGATTGCCGCGCGACATGGTGTTGCCGATGACTATCAGATCAGGATGCGGCAGTAACTGACTGGGATCGTAACCTTCGGTGAGCGTGATGCCTTGCTCGCGTAATTGCGTGCTCATCGGCGGATACACATTTGTGTCCGAACCGGTGACAGTGAAGCCCAGTTCACGGGCGAGTAGCGCAATACCACCCATGAATGTGCCGCAGATGCCGAGAATATGAATATGCATTATTGAGCCGCTATGAAAAGCGCGCTGCCGACGCGCATTGAGGTATAAACGTAGAGCAGGGCGACACCTAATGCAAAGAAAAATTTCATGTTGAGCGCGTGGCGCAAGATGTGGCCGATGATGAAAATCGCCCAAGCAACCAGTGCCAGCAGCAGTAAATAACCGAACGCGGCGAGCGTGCTGTCGGGTGTTTTATCCGAGCTGCCGATCAACAGGCTCATCACCGGTAATGCAACCAGTTGCCAGATCGTGCCGCTTCCGGCCAGCGCGGTGATTAACTTCGTCAGGCGATTTTTCAAATCAAGAATCCACAGGCCGGCATATGCCAGACCCACCAGCATACCCACGTCGACCAGTGCAGCCAGTAACGCGGTGCCAGGTGTTGTACTTGATAGCGCCAGCACATAACTCAGCGCGGTATAGGTCGCCAGCGTGATTAGTTCCAGCGCAACCGAGAGTGGTAAATCCTGCGGGTTAGCCCGCAGCAGGCAGAGATCGACGAAGAGTTTTGGTATTCGCAACATGTGAGTATCAGCGTGCGATGTAAGGTAGGTGATTATGCTGTGCTCTCCTGTAGTGCTGCTAGAAGTTTTTGTGTCGGGTACAATTGCGCCGTGCTTTCGCACGAGTCACGGCGCCGCTTAATGAAAGAATTTTACGTAGACACTCCCGAACAACTCGACGACTTATGCGAGCGCTTGCGCGGCGCGGCTTCGTTGGCACTGGACACCGAGTTTTTGCGCGAGCGTACGTTTTACGCGCAGCTCTGCCTGCTACAGATCGCCAGCGAAGAGCTGGTCGCCTGCGTCGATCCGTTGGCACTGCCGACACTCGACCCCTTGCTGGAAATAATTTTCGACGAACGCGTACTTAAAATTATGCACGCCGGCCGCCAGGATCTGGAAATCTTGTTCGATCTACGCGGCAAATTGTCCCGGCCGGTGTTCGATACGCAAATCGCAGCGACTCTGCTGGGCTTGGGCGATCAGGTCAGCTACCAAACCTTAGTGCGCGATGTTTTGGGCGTGGAGCTCGAAAAAACCCATACCCGCACCAACTGGCAGCAACGCCCGCTCGATTCCGGTCAAGTACGTTACGCGCAAGACGACGTGCGCTATCTGCACGAAGTCTGGCACCGGCAAACACGCCAACTGGAAGACAAAGGCCGCTTGGGTTGGCTGGACGACGACTTCGCCGCACTCACCGATATCGCCAATTACGACAAAGTGGCGGAAGACGCCTGGTTGCGTATTCGCGGCATTCGCGTGCTTAAGGGAGTGCAGTTGGCCGTGGTACGCGAGCTTGCAGCGTGGCGCGAACACCGTGCGCGCGAGTACGACCGGCCGCGTAAATGGATTCTGGGCGACGATGTTCTGATCGATCTGTCGCGGCATCTTCCGGCCGACATGGACGCCTTGCACCGTGTGCGCGGCTTGGACCCGCGCACCTTACGCAGCGTGGGGCCAGATATCATCAATGTGATTCAGCTGGTGCAAAAGCTGCCCGAGTCCGAATGGCCGAGCTTGGGTTTGCGCTTTACACCGACACCGTCCGAAGAAGCATTGATCGATGCAATGATGGCGATCGTGCGCCATGCCGGCATCAGTAACGGCATCAGTCCGGCCGCCTTGGCCTCACGCCGCGATCTGGAACAGATGATTGCCGGAAAAGACGATCACGCAATATTGCATGGCTGGCGCGGGCGTTTGGTCGGACAGCACTTGCAAGCATTTCTGCAAGGCCAAATCGAGTTGCACATGGATCAAGGTGTGTTGCATATCAAGCCACGTGAAGCATGATGCATATCCAAAGTAGTTTTGCGATATTCGCAATTAGTCTGTTTATACAGCTGCCCGCTTTCGCTGCTGAAGCGCTCTGTGCTCACCCGCTCGTCGACAGCGCAGCCCCGGCGCATTTTTCACGTCTCGCGCGTTTGCAAATGGCGCTGGAGTACGGAGCGGCAGGTATTGACATTCGTAAGATAGAATTACATCCGGTTGATCGCGATGTCGTACGTGTCGACGCTATTGTCCAAGTCACAAAAGTGGAGGCTGGCAATCCGGCGTCGTTCTGGATCACCGGCTGGTTGAGCCGTTGTCAGGGCACGTTGATCGTGCGCGGCAATACCTGGCTTGCGGATGGCCGTTTGGTGACGCCGCGTTTCACCGTGCAGCAAATACCTGGGCGCGGGCTGGTGTTGGGTAAGGACGATGCACCGCTGCATGTAATTGCATTTGTCGACAGCCGTTGTCCGCATTGTCATCGCTTGATCGGTTATGCGCGCGAGTTATTGAAGAAAGGTGCCCTTCGCATCGAGTTCCGCCAGGTGGCGTATCTGGAAACCGCAATCGAGGCGATCAAGGACGGACGTCTTTACGAAACCGAATTATTCAATACCCGGCCGGGTGCGCTGGGGGTAGAGGACTACCTGGATATGGTTGGCGAGTTGAACAGCACCTTGGAGATTGATGCTCATGCGCCGGATTATGAAAAAGCCTTGGCGTTGATCCAAACGAATACCAACACGGCACACGATGTGTTGCATGTCAGCGCGGTGCCCGCAGTGCTCGTGCTTGACAAAAAATCTACCGGTGAATATCGCTTGACCGGGCTCAATGAAATGAATCGTATATTTCAGCCTGACCTATAGCGTAATCTCATGTTTCCCGCACGCAGTGAATACCGGTTTGCATGGCGTGAAGGCAACCGCTTCACGCTGCTGGTCGACGGTGCGCAATTTTTCCCCGCGATGCTCGCCGCGATTAACGAGACGAGCCGATTTGTCGCGCTGGAGATGTATTTAATCGAG
>JACQEQ010000290.1 GCA_016200445.1 Gammaproteobacteria bacterium
ATGTTGGTATGGCTGTCCGCATTGCTATCAATTCGAACCCTATGTGCAGAAGTGGTTGAAAACCAAACCGGCAAATGTCGAGTTCGTGCGGATGCCAGGAATTTTTCGCCCCGAGTGGGCGCTCTTTGGCCGCGCGTATTACACCGAGGAATCCTTGGGCATTTTCGACAAAACCCACGACCTGTTGTTCGCCGCAGTTCATGAATTGAAACGTAAACTTGAAACCGAAGATCAGCTAGTTGCATTCTTCACCGAGAATGGCGTAAAGGACGAAGATTTCCGCAAAGCGTTCCGTTCCTTCGCCGTTGAAAGCAAAGTGCGCCGCGCGCAGGAAATGAGCCAGCGGTATGGCGCTAAAGGCGTGCCCACCGTGATTGTAAATGGCAAGTACCGCGTCGGAGCCTCTATGCCGGGAGTGCAAACCCACGCTAACGTATTCAAGGTCGTGGATTACTTAATCCAAAAAGAAAGCGCCGTGAAAAAGTAATGCTGCGCGTGCCCACGCTGCGTTTTTAAAAACTACGACGTGGGCCTCACTCTTTTTTAATCTCCTTGCTGTAGATTTGCCTCAGACGGAACGATATTTAAACTGCACGGCTCGACGACACGTTCCGTTAACAGTGGCAAGTACACCAGGCAGTGTAGAACGAAAGAATAATGTCGTTTACACGGGGAATGTGATCACAAGTTTAAGCGTTGCAGGCTTTAGGAACTGCGACGGCTAAGCGACGTAACTACAGCACGGATCCACAATGTCGATCAGACCGCAGCTAAAATATCACGATACGGAACCTGCTCCGGCGGAAAAGCAAGTCCTGCGTCTGCTGAGTTACAACATCCAAGTCGGCATTGCATCCACCAAATTCCGCGATTACTTCACCATGAGCTGGAAGCATCTCTTCCCGCACGCCCAGATTTATGAAAATTTACGTCGCATCGCGCAACTCATCAGCGACTACGATGTGGTGGCTTTACAAGAAACCGACGGCGGCAGCATCCGTAGCAGCTTCATCAATCAAACTGAATATCTGGCCGAACATGCCGGTTTTCCGCATTGGCATCATCAAGTCAATCGCGACCTGGGGCGTTTTGCGCAACATGCCAACGGTCTGCTCAGCCGTTTTCAACCAACTGAGATCATCGATTACAAACTTCCGGGGTTGATTCCTGGGCGTGGTGCGCTGATGGTGCGTTTCGGTAGCGAACGTAACCCGTTAGTGCTGGTAATTTTGCATCTGGCACTCAGCCAGCGTGCGCGCCAACGCCAACTGGCGAGCGTCGGCGAGATCGTCAAAAATTATAAGCATGTGGTCGTGATGGGCGACATGAACTGCCAGCCTTCCAGCCCGGAAATGCGCAGCCTGCTACGCAAAACCGACTTGTGCGAGCCGACACACAGCCTGAAAACTTTTCCCAGCTGGCGCCCGGCACGCACTATTGATCATATCCTGGTGACACCCTCGCTCGAAGTTCGCGATGTGCATGTACTGGGACATCGCTTCTCCGATCATCTGCCGATTGCGATGGATATCGCCCTGCCCGCCGATATCGATTTAGGTTAACTCCCCCGCTGCTTCCATTTCCAATTCAAAGCGAGACGAGACACCCTGCCGCAGACAGTGCTGTAGCAAGGCAAGGCGGGGCAACGACGTATCGCTTTAAATTGGAAATGGAATGATATGCGCTGCACGCGTGCTACGGCATAATTATCGCTATTCAATCACCTGCGTTTGTCCCATGTCAGAACCCGACTCCGATCTACGCCTCGACAAATGGCTGTGGGCCGCACGCTTCTATAAATCGCGCGCCTTAGCCACTGCCGCGATCAACTGCGGCAAAGTTGAAGTCAATAACGAGCGTTCCAAACCCAGCCGCAGCATGCGCGTCGGCATGCAGTTGCGCATCCGCACGGGTGAAATAATGTTTGAAGTCGAGGTGCTGGAATTACGCAGCCAACGCGGACCCGCCAGCCGCGCGCAGCAGATGTATCAAGAAACAGCGGCAAGTACCTTGGCGCGCGCGCAACACGCCGAACTGCATCGTCAACAAGCTATACTGCATCAAGATCATCATGGCCGGCCCAGCAAAAAAGACCGCCGTGCCATCATTCGATTTACGCGCCATCGCCACGACGACACCTGAATATAAACATGTTTGCACGCTTGAAAAATTACGCCGTACTCATGCGGCTCAACAAACCCATCGGGATTTTTCTCCTGCTGTGGCCGACACTCTGGGCATTGTGGATCGCAAGCAATGGCAATCCCGATCCATTGGTGCTGGCGGTTTTTATCAGCGGCGTGGTACTGATGCGCTCTGCCGGTTGCGTGATCAACGATTATGCAGACCGCAATATCGATCCCGAAGTGGAGCGCACCGCCTTGCGCCCGATTCCTGCTGGCCTGGTCCGCCCGGGTGAAGCACTCGGGTTATTTGTTCTGCTGAGCCTGGTAGCGTTTGGCCTGGTGTGTCTCACCAACACCTTAACAATTATTCTGTCGGTGGCCGGTGCCGTACTCGCCGCCGTATACCCGTTCATGAAGCGCCATACTTATCTGCCGCAAGCATTTCTTGGTTTGGCGTTTGGCTGGGCTATCCCGATGGCATTTGCCGCGCAAACCGATACGTTACCGAAAATTGCTTGGTTGTTATTAATAGCAAACGTTCTGTGGACCACCGCATATGACACCATGTACGCGATGGTGGACCGCCCGGATGACTTACGCATCGGCGTTAAATCGACCGCAATTTTATTTGGCCCGTTCGACACCTTGATCATCGCTGTGTTGCAAGCAACCTTCATCGTGGTGATGCTCTTAATCGGGCATCAATTAAAACTCGGACTGTATTACGACCTCGGACTGGGCGCCGCCGCTGTTTTTGCCCTATATCAGCAATTCCTGCTCTACCGGCGCAGCGAAACACAGTATTTCAAGGCATTTTTGAACAACAACTGGCTGGGCGCCGCCGTGTTTGCCGGTATCGCGGCGGAATATTATTTCAAATAATGCACACACGAGCTTATCCTTGAGCACCTCTAAAAAACTTACTGCTCCCGCAATGCCCGCAGAGAAATTTGAAAAAATAGCAACCCTCGACCCCGCGCAGCATCGCGCCCGGATGTGCGAACTGGGTAAGGCCGTACTCGACATCGAAGCACGCGCCGTCGCGGCGCTGGTTGCAGGTGTTGACGGCAATTTTGCTCAGGCGTGCGAGCTCATGCTGCACTGCAGCGGACGCATCGTGGTATTGGGCATGGGCAAGTCCGGTCACATCGGCGGCAAAATCGCCGCGACGCTGGCCAGCACCGGCAGTCCGGCTTTTTTTGTCCATCCGGGCGAAGCCAGTCACGGCGATTTAGGCATGATCACAGTGCAGGATGTCGTACTCGCGTTATCCAACTCGGGCGAGACCGAAGAAATCCTAACTCTGTTGCCGATGCTCAAACGCTTGAACGTGCCGATGATCGCCCTCACTGGCAATCCAAAATCGAGCGTTGCCAAACATGCCAGCGTGCACATCAACGTCGCCGTCGCACAGGAAGCCTGTCCGCTAGGGCTCGCCCCGACCTCCAGCACCACCGCCACCTTGGCGATGGGCGATGCGCTCGCAGTCGCGCTGCTCGAAGCGCGCGGCTTCACACCGGAAGACTTTGCACGCTCTCATCCAGGCGGCCGCCTGGGTCGTCGGCTGCTGCTACATGTTAGCGATTTGATGCATACCGGCGCGGAAATTCCGCAAGTTAATGCTGATGCCACGTTGAGCGCCGCGCTGGTGGAGATGACCAACAAAGGCATGGGCATGACGGCCATTGTCGACGCGCGCAACCAGCTGCTGGGAATTTTCACCGACGGCGATTTACGCCGCGTGTTCGAAAGTAAAGATTTGGACGTACATAGCACGCCTATCAGCACGTTGATGTCGCGCAAACCGAAAACCACACAGGCGCATCTGCTCGCTGCCGAAGCCTTACAACAGATGCAAGCGAAACGCATCAATCAGATTCTCGTCACCGACGCGCACAATAATTTGGTCTGCGCACTCAACATGCACGATCTGTTACGCGCTGGGGTGGTTTGATCGCATGCAAGCTATCCTCGAACGCGCGCAACCAATCCGGTTGGTTATTTTCGACGTCGACGGCGTGCTCACCGACGGCCGCCTGATTCTCGACGACCGTGGCACAGAATATAAAGCGTTTCATTCGCGTGACGGTCACGGCATGAAAATGCTGCAAGAAACCGGTGTGCGCATCGCCATTATTACCGGCCGCAGTTCCGAAGTCGTTCGGCATCGCATGGCGAGCTTAGGTATCGAACATGTATACCAAGGGCAAAAAGATAAACTGGTCGCCTACCAAGACCTGAAAACCAAACTCGCATTGCAATCCGAACAAATCGCCTACGTCGGCGACGATGTTGTGGATCTGCCGGTGATGCGGCAAGTGGGCTTGGCGATCGCAGTCGCCGATGCCCACGATTGGGTGAAGCAGCACGCGCACTGGCACACTTCCCAGCCGGGCGGTCACGGTGCAGCACGCGCGGTCTGCGAGTTGATCATGGAGGCGCAACAACAACTGACCGCCAAACTCAGCGAATATTTAGGCAAATGAACCGGTTCGCGCATTTGCTCAAGCCGTTCTTGTGGCTCGCCGTGCTTGCGTCGATTGCAACGTTCACTTGGTGGTTGCAGCATTTAGTCAAGCCCGTGACTGCGACAGCAGAACGCGTCATCCGGCACGACGCCGATTACACCATGGAAACTTTTACTGTGACTGAAATGGACGCCACAGGCGCCACTCATTACCGGCTGCAAGCTGAACTCATGGAACACTACTCCGACGACGGCAGCGCCCGTTTGGTGAAACCGCAGGTGCGTTTTTTCAGTCGTGAGCGCGTACCCTGGACCTTGATCGCCGAAGAAGGCACCGTATCGGCGGACAGTAGCGAAATCCATTTGAATGGCGCGGTAGTGATCGAGCGCCCGGCTTCAGCAACGCAAGCGCCGCTGCGCCTGACAACCAGCAATGTGCTAATCCATCCGCACGATGAAGTTGCCGAAACCCGTGAGCACGTTATGCTGCAAGACCCGTTAAATACCACGCGCGCGATCGGGATGCGCGTGCAGATGAAAGACGCGCAACTGCAATTACTTTCTCAGGTTCAAGGCCACTATGCTCCGCGCTAAGCTTTTATTTCCCTTTATTTTACTATTAGTCACTACCCGCGCCTTTTCGGCCTCGCCGCCTGCGCCCGCCGATGCCACAATTTATCTGGAGGCAGACCAGGTCGACATCGACGACAAGCAAGGCATCAGCATCTACCTGGGCAACGTGAAACTCACGCGCGACGTGATGACCATCACCGCCGACAAAATGACCGTCTACCGCGACAAGCAAGATCTGAAAAAAGTAATCGCCGTCGGCGCGCCAGTACGCCTGCACCAAGCGGCGAGCGCCACCAGCAAAGAAACAACAGGAGAAGGTTTACGCATGGAGTACGACGCGCAAAGCGGCGAAGTGCTACTCAACGACAACGCCAAACTGCGTCAGGAAAACAACGAATTCAGCGGCAATTTTGTACGTTACAACGTCAATAACGAAACCGTGAAGGCGGGCAAGGGCGCCACTGCCGGTGAACGCGTGCACGTCGTCATACACCCCAAAGAAATACCGAAAACTCCTGTACCGTGAGCACACTATCAGTTCAAGACATTGCCAAACGCTATCATGGCCGCGACGTGGTCAAGCGCATGTCGCTGGAAGTGCGGCCGGGTGAAGTCGTCGGACTGCTAGGCCCCAACGGTGCCGGTAAAACCACGTCGTTTTATATGATCGTTGGTTTGATCCCATGCGATCACGGCAAGATTCTGCTCGACGCTAACGACATTACCCGCTTTCCGATCCATGCACGCGCGCAGCTCGGCATTGGCTATCTGCCACAAGAAGCTTCGGTGTTTCGCAAACTGTCGGTGGCGGACAACATTCTGGCCATCCTGCAAACCCGCAGCGGCCTGAGCAAGAACCGGCGGCTTGCGATGCTGGAAGAGTTGCTTGAAGAGCTACATATCTCCCATGTGCGTAATACCCTGGGCGTAAGCTTGTCGGGCGGCGAACGGCGGCGTACGGAAATTGCGCGCGCCTTGGCGACCGAACCCAAATTCATGCTGCTCGACGAACCGTTCGCGGGAGTTGACCCGTTGTCCGTGATCGACATTCAGAAAATCATCTCCCACCTGAGCGAACGCGGCATCGGCATTTTAATTACCGATCACAACGTGCGCGAAACGCTGGGTATCTGCAAGCGCGCTTACATCATGAATGCCGGCGAGCTAATGAGCGCCGGAAGCCCTGAAGAGATCTTGCAAAATGAAAAAGTTAAGGAAGTTTATCTAGGCCATGACTTTCGCATGTAAATATTTGGGCACTTCTAAAAATCAGAGTTCATCCAAATGCAAGGTGCGGATGTAGGTAATCAGTAAACGAGATATTTTTTCGTAACGCCGCAGTTGGGATTAAATATGGATTTTTAGGGGTTCTCATCTTTCTTTTCGGAACAAATTGGCTGATTGTATTGGCCGTGACGTCATCACCGCCCTTGGGTTTCGCACGGCGGGGACGAAATAATTGTGAGATACAATGAAGCTGTGATTTTTACAAGACAAACTAACCACTGGGCTCCATGAAACAATCGCTACAACTACGCATCGGCCAGCATCTGACGATGACGCCGCAATTGCAGCAGGCTATACGTCTACTGCAATTATCTGCATTGGAGTTGCAACAGGAAATGCAACAAGCGCTTGAGTCCAATCCGATGCTGGAAATCACCGAGGATGAAAGCGGCGACGACGAAGACACTCCGGCAGAACAAGCGCGCGAGGCCGAACCCGTGGTGGTTGCCGAATCGCGCGAAGCCGATGTCGAAATCAACGACTCGACCATTCCTGACGATCTGCCGGTCGACAGCACCTGGGACGACACCTTCGAAACTTTTGATACCTACGGTGCGTCGTCTTCTGGAAACGGCAGCGATCACGAAGGCCGCGAGTTCGAAACGCAGAGCAACACCGGCCAAAGCCTGCATGATCACCTACTCTGGCAAGTACAAATGGCGCCATTCTCGCCAACCGATCTGTCGATTGCGATGACCATCATTGATGCCATTGATCTTGACGGTTACCTGACCACGCCGATCGAAGACTTGCTACCGGAGTTCGCCAGCGATCCGGACATTGGCCGGGAAGAAATCGAAGCGGTACTGCATCGCATCCAACAGTTCGATCCGCCGGGCATCGGTGCGCGGGATTTACGCGAAAGCATGCTATTGCAGTTAAAACAATACCCGCCCGCAACCGTGTGGCTGGCTGAAGTGCAGCGCTTGGTCAGCGATCATTTTGATCTGCTGGCACACCGCGACTACAACTTGCTGATGCGGCGCATGAAGTTATCGGAAACCGATTTGCAACAAGTTATTGCGCTATTGCAAACCGTCAACCCACGGCCCGGCGGACAAATCACCGACCAGCAAACCGAATATGTGGTGCCCGATGTTTACGTTCGAAAACGCAACGACGTCTGGAAAGTTGAATTGAATCCGGACACCACACCCAAGCTGCGGATCAATTCGATGTATTCCGGCATGGCGCAGCGCTCGCGCAACTCCGCCGATTCCACCTATTTAAAAAATCAGTTACAGGAGGCGCGCTGGTTACTCAAGAGCCTACAGAGCAGGAATGAAACCTTGCTTAAAGTCGCGACCTGTATCGTCGAGCGCCAGCGCGGGTTTCTTGAATACGGCGACGAAGCCATGCAACCGCTGGTGATGTCGATCATTGCGCAAGAAGTCAACATGCACGAATCCACCATCTCGCGCGTCACCACCAAAAAATATATGCATACGCCGCGCGGCATTTACGAGTTGAAATATTTCTTCAGCAGTCACGTGGCCACCGAAGACGGCGGCGAGTGTTCGTCTACGGCGATTCGCGCCATGCTGAAAAAATTGATCTCTGTCGAGGAACCCAACAAACCGCTGAGCGACAGCAAACTCGCCAGCCTATTGTCGGACCAAGGAATCAAGGTCGCACGTCGCACAGTCGCCAAATACCGCGAAGCTATGACCATCCCGCCGTCCAACGAACGCAAACGTCTCAGCTAACGCACTGCGCCATATCTTTACATTTTTCAATGCACGATGAGGAGTAGCCCATGCAAATCGACATCACCGGACATCACGTTGACATCACCACCGCACTGCGCGACTACACCACGGAAAAAATGGCGCGCTTGGAGCGCCATTTCGACAAAGTTTCAAAAGTGCATGTCATCCTGAGCGTGGAAAAACTTCGCCATTCCGCCGAAGCCACAGTGTCTGCCAATGGCGACAGCCTGTTCGCAAATGCGGAAGAGCAAGACATGTACGCCGCCATCGATGCATTGATCGACAAACTCGATCGTCAGGCCAACAAGCTCAAAGAAAAGCGTATCGATCAACATCGCTAAATGAACGCTGTCGTAGACCGAGTCGACCTCCATATGCAATTGAGTGATATTTTGGCTGCGCAACGCGTCCGCGCGGGTGCACAGGCCAGCAGTAAAAAACGCGCGCTCGAATTATTGAGCCAATTACTGGCCGAACCTGCCGACTCGACGCAACAAGAGATATTCGAGAGCCTCACCGCGCGCGAACGCTTAGGCAGCACGGCGCTCGGTTACGGTGTTGCCCTGCCGCACGGCCGCATGAAAAAAATTACCGGGACGCGCGGCGCCTTCGTGCAGTTAGTGCAAGGTGTTGATTTCGACGCTGCCGACCGCACCCCGGTGGATTTATTATTCGCTATCGTGGTGCCGGAACAGTGCACCGAAGAGCACCTGGAATTAGTCGCGCAAATCGCCGAACTCTTTAGCAATGAAGCCACTCGTACTCGCTTGCGTCAGGCTAAAGATACCGGTCAACTTCTCGAAATACTCGTACATTGGAATCCACAACACGCGCCATGACGCAAAATCTTTCAGTTGCCACGTTGTTCGCCGCACACGAACTCAACTTGGGTTTGGAATGGGTTGCTGGCCACGCGGGCAAACAACGCACACTGAATGACGCTCGTACTCAGCAGGGGGCAGAAGTTGTCGCAGCGCTGATCGGTTATATGAACTGCATTCATGCACCCCGTATCCAGGTGCTTGGTATTCAGG